>NZ_JBBARU010000015.1:0-46347 GCF_040399605.1 Rhodovarius sp.
CGGAAGCGAAGACGGTGAAACGGCTATAGAGCCTGTTCCTTTCGCCTCGGCTCACTGCACAGGCTCTGAGCTTTTGTTTGTCGAGCATCTTTATCCGCTCAAACGATTCCGTTTGAACGGATGATGCGCAAGCCTTTGTTTTATCGAATTCTCTGGTTCGCCTTGCCAAGCCGCAAGGCTTGAAAATGCGCCTAGCCACGCAGCGCCAAAGGCCGCAGCAGCATCGCCGTGCCCCATCCCCAGGCACCATTCAGCAAGGCCGCCCTGGCCCAGACCTGCTGGTTACCGCCAGCGAAGCTGGGCAGGCCTTTCAGTGAAGCCACCAGGGTAAAGGCCACCAGGCTCAGCGCCAGGGCGCCGAAGACAAAGCCAAACAGCGCATCCGGCACCGGGGTTGCGCGCAGGATCATCGCCAGAATGATGCCCCAAACCCCGCCCCAAAAGGCCTGGCTCGCCACGGTGGGCACGCCAAGTGGCGGCAAGGGGTTCATGTTAAAGGCCGGGCCGGTGCGGCCGAAAATGGCCACCACCCCCGGCATATCATTGCCATAAGTATTGAGCAGGAAGGCCGTGCCCTGGTGGAAGACCAGCACGGCCAGGATACCGGCGATGAAACCAAGGGTGAGCGCTTTTTGCATGCCTGAGACCATAGCTGGCATTTGGTGGAATACCACCGCCGCCTCTTGCCCAACTGGCCTGGGCTGGGCAGGCTCACGCGGAATTTTAGGGAGAGAACGCGTGAGCGACATGAATGGCGCCGAGAGCCTGGTGCATAGTTTCCTGGGCGCGGGGGTGGATGTCTGCTTCAGCAATCCCGGCACCTCCGAGATGCATTTCGTGGCCGCACTCGACCGGGTGCCGGGCATGCGCTGCATTCTGGGCCTGCAGGAGAATGTGGTGACCGGCGCGGCCGATGGCTATTGGCGCATGGCGGGCAAGCCCGCGGTCACCTTGCTGCATTGCGCGCCGGGCCTGGCGAATGGCCTGGCCAATCTGCACAATGCCAAGCGGGCGAAGAGCGGCATCGTCAATTGCGTGGGCGACCATGCGACCTATCACCGGCAATATGACGCACCGCTGACCGGCGACACTGAGGGTTTTGCCCGCGGTGTCTCGGGCTGGGTGCGCACCTCGCAACGGGCGGAGGATGTGGGCCGCGATGCGATGGTGGCGGTGCAGGCGGCGCGCTCCTCGCCCGGGCAGATCGCAACGATGATCCTGCCCTCCGACACCTGCTGGAACCCCGGCGGCGTGGTGGCGGCGCCGCTGCCGGTGCCGGCGGTGCCGCAGGCCGACCCTTCGGCGGTGCGCGCCGCGGCGCGGGTGCTGCGGGAGAAGAGCAATGTGCTGCTGCTGCTGGGCGGCAATATGGCGATTTCGGAAGCCGCGCAAAAGCAGGCCCAGCGCATCCATGCCAAGACCGGCGTGCGGCTGATGGCTGAGACCTCGAATAGCCGGTTTCAGCGCGGCCAGGGGCGGTTGCAACTGGAGCGGGTGCCCTATCCGGCGGATCAGGCGATTGCGGCGCTGGCCTCGGTGCGGGAGATCATCCTGGTTGGCTCCAAGGCGCCGATTGGGTTTTTCGCCTATCCCAACAAGCCCTCGAAGCATTATCCGGAGGATGCCGGCATCACGGTGCTGACGCGCCCGGAGCAGGATGCCGAGAGCGCGCTGCGGGCGCTGGCCGATGAACTGGGCTGCCCGGCGGCGGTGGCCATGCCCGACCCGGGGCCCAAGCCCTCGGTGGAGCGCGGCCCGCCCACGCCGGAAGGCCTGGCCCGCACCGTGGCGGCGCTGATGCCCGAGGATGCCATCATCGTTGATGAGGCGGTGAGCTATGGGCGCGGTTTCTTCCCCCACACCTATGCCGCAGCGCCGCATGAATGGTTGCAGATCACCGGCGGAGCCATTGGCTGTGGCCTACCGCTGGCGACCGGGGCGGCGGTGGGTGGCGGCGGCCGCCGGGTGATCAACCTGCAGGCCGATGGCAGTGCGATGTACACCGTGCAGGCGCTCTGGACCCAGGCGCGCGAGAAGCTGCCCATCACCACCATCATCCTCTCCAACCGCAAATATCAGATTTTGCTGGGAGAATATCAGGGTGTGGGGGCCAATCCGGGCCGCACGGCGCTGGATATGATGGATCTGGGCAACCCTGATATCGGCTGGGCCAGCCTCGCCAAATCATTGGGCGTGGAGGCGGCAACGGCGACGACGCTCGAGCAGGTGGGCGATTTGCTGGCGCAAAGCCTCACCCAATCCGGCCCCTTCCTGATCGAACTCGTGATCTGATCAGGATGTAACCTTCAGGCGCGCGATTGTAATTCCCTTTCGCGAAGGAATGCGATAGAGACCCATTCAGCTATGGTTCAGCTTCCTGACGCGGAGCTGAACCGGGCCCGCGGCTTCGCGCTGCGGAAAGGCCCTGGCGGCGCCATTTTGCCGGCGCAATCGGGGCTTGTGATGGAATTGATCGCTGTTGTTTCTGCCTGGAACCGCCATGAACACCATTGAATCGCCGAATAAGCCCGATGCCAGCCGGGCCAGCCCCGCGCCCGAGGTCCGGGCGGATGATGCCGCGGCGGTGAGCGATACCGCCACCGGCAAGCCCTGGCTGTGGATTGGCCTGCTGGTGCTGGGCGTGGGGGCGGCGGCGGGTGGTTTCATGGTGCTCAAGGGGCCGCAGCAGGAGGCGCCGCGGGTGGCGGTTGCCCCCGCAGCGCCGGCCCTGCCGGCGGGTGAATTCCGCCTCAATGACAATGAGATGCGCGCGCTGCGGATCGAACCCGTCATCGCCCGTGATTTTCGGGCCGAGCGCGTGGCCGAGGGCCGCATCTCGATCAATGAGGACCGCAGCACCCCGGTGCTGGCGCCCTTCACCGGCCGCGTCACCCGCACCTTCGCCCAATTGGGTGAGCGGGTGGCGCAGGGCGCGCCGCTCTTCGAGGTCGAAACCCAAGACGTCACCCAGGCGGCCAATGACCTTCTGGCGGCACTGGATGGCGTGACCAAAGCGCAGAACACCCTCGCCCAGGCCCGGCGTGAGGATGCCCGGCAGCAGAACCTGCTGGCCGCCCGCGCCTCCTCGCAGCGCGATGTGGAGCAGGCGCGCGCGGCGTTGAATTCCGCCACCTCTGATGTGTCGATCGCCCAGGCCAGCCTTGATTCGGCGCGCGACAAGCTGCGTGTGCTGGGCCGTGACGCTGCCGCGATTGCCGAAATCGAGCGCAGCCGTCAGGTCAGCGGCGTGGTGATGGTGCGCGCACCCTTCGCCGGCACCGTGACGCAGCGCCGCGTCTCGCCCGGCATGTGGCTGACCGCGGGCCAGGGTGACCCGGCGGTGACCATCAGCGATCTGAGCACCATGTGGCTGGTGGCGGCGGTGCGTGAATTGGATGTGCCGCTGATCCGCCTGGGCCAGGAGGTGCAGGTGGCGCTGGGCGCGCTGCCGGAGCGCAGCTTCACCGCGCGCATCGTGCGCATGGGCGCGGGGCTCGACCCCGCAACCCGGCGCATGATGGTGCAGGCCGAAATCCAGGACCCTGACGGCGTGCTGCGTGCTGAGATGTTCGCAACCTTCAGGATTTCAGTGGGGACTGAGACCCGCAATGCTGCGGTGCCGGCCTTGGCGGTGATCCATCGCGGCGCTGATGCCTCGGTCTGGGTGGCGCTGGAGGGCAACCGCTTCGCCATGCGCTCCATCCGCATTGGCAATCGCAGCGGTGATACGCTGGAGGTGCTGCAAGGCCTGCGGCCGGGTGAGCGGATCGTGACTGGCGGCGCCTTGTTCATCGATCGTGCGGCGCGGATCGACTAATCGTCTTCGCGGCGCGGGAGAATACCATGCGGCAGATAGTGGCCTTTTCATTGCAGCGGCGCGCCCTGGTGCTGTTGCTGTTCGTCGTTTTCATCGCCACTGGCGTTGTCGGCTTCATGCGGCTGAACATCGAGGCCTATCCGGACCCGGTACCGCCGCAAGTGGTCATCATCACCCAGAATACCGGCCAGAGCGCTGAGGAGATCGAGCGCTACGTCACCATCCCCATCGAGGTGGCGATGGCGGGGCTGCCCAACCTCAATACCATCCGCTCCACCTCGCTCTTTGGCCTGTCCGATGTGCGGGTGCAGTTCACCTTCGCCTATACCTATGAACAGGCATTGCAGCAGGTGCTCAACCGCCTGGCCGTGCTGCAGGGCCTGCCGGAGGGCGTATCGCCCACCATTTCGCCGCTCTCGCCCATTGGCGAGATCATGCGCTACCGCCTGGTCGGCCCGCCGGGCTTTTCCGCCGATGAACTGAAGACCTTGCAGGATTGGGTGCTGGACCGCCGCTTCAAGCGCGTGCCCGGTGTGGTGGATGTGACCAGCTTTGGCGGCCGCTCCAAGGCCTATAATGTCGTCATTGATCTGCCGCGGATGAACGCCTTTGGGCTTGATTTGCCGCGGGTGATCCAATCGGTGCGCTTGGGCAATGTCACCGTGGGGGCGGGCACGATCAATATCGGGCCGCAATCGGCCGTGGTGCAGGGCATTGGCCTCATCCGCAGCCTCGATGACATCAACAACATCGTGCTCGGCAGCGGCACCGGCGGCACGCCCATCCTGCTGCGCGATATTGCGGTGGTGGAGACCGGCAGCCTGCCGCGCCTGGGCGTGGCTGGCCATGAGGGCGATGATGATGTGGTGCTGGCCACCGTGCTGATGCGCCGTGGTGAGCAGACCCTGCCCACCATCCATGGCGTGCAGGCCGAGGTGGCGCGGATCAATGCCGGCGGCGTGCTGCCACCTGGCGTGCGCATCGTGCCTATTTATGACCGCGAGGATCTGGTGAAGATCACCACCAAGACGGTGGTGAAGAACATCATCGAGGGTGTGCTGTTCATCCTGATCATCCAATGGCTGTTTTTGGGCGATTTCCGCGGCGCGGTGGTGATTGCGGCCACCATTCCATTCGCCTTCTTCTTTGCCATCCTGCTCATGCTGGTGCGCGGCGAGAGCGCCAATCTGCTCAGCCTGGGTGCTTTGGATTTCGGCCTGCTGGTGGATGCCACCGTGATCATGGTGGAGAATATCTATCGCCATCTTGGCCTGGCCCGGCGCAACCCGCATCAGGGGCCTGTCTCCGGCGGCACCGGGCTTTCGGGCGTGCAATTGACCATCCTGCGCGCCGCATCCGAGGTGGATAAGGCCATCTTCTTCTCGGCGCTGATCATCATCGCCGCCTTCATCCCGCTCTTTACCCTGGGCGGCATTGAGGGCCGGATCTTCGGGCCGATGAGCAAGACCTATGCCTATGCCATCATCGGCGCGCTGTTTGCCACCTTCACCATCACCCCCGCGCTGGCGGCGGTGCTGCTGCGTGAGGACAGCACGGAGAAGGATACGCTGATCGTGCGCGTCAGCCGCTGGGTGCATCGGCGCTGCTATGCCGCCGCGATGCAGGCGCGCGCGCTGTGCCTGGTGCTGGCCGCCGGGCTTTTCGCCGCCACCATCTTCCTGTTCAGCCTGCTCGGCGCCGAATTCCTGCCCACGCTGGAGGAGGGCAATCTCTGGGTGCGCGCCACCATGCCCGCCACCATCAGCCTCGAAGAGGGCCAGGCCACGGTGACGGGAATTCGCCAGATCCTGGCCGAATTCCCCGAGGCAGTGACGGTGACCAGCCAGCAGGGCCGCCCCGATGACGGCACCGACAGTGCGGGCTTCTTCAACGCCGAATTCTTCGTGCCGCTGAAGCCACCCGATCAATGGACCACCGCACCCAACCGCGACGGGCTGGTGGCGGCGATCAATGCGCGGCTGATGCAGCGCTATATCGGCATTGAATTCGCCTTCGCCCAGGCGATCTCCGACAATGTCCAGGAGGCCGCATCGGGGGTGAAGGGCGCCAATGCCGTGAAGGTCTTCGGCCCTGATCTGGACATCCTGGCCCGCATCGCCGAGGAGGTGCGCCGCGCCATCGAACCGGTGGCCGGCATTGCCGATCTCGCCGTCTTCCGCACCCTGGGCCAGCCCACGGTGGCGATTACCATCGATAGGGCGCGCGCCGCGCGCTTCGGCCTGCAGATGGATGACATCAATGATGTCGTGCAGGCGGCGATCGGCGGGCGCGAGGCGGGGCGGCTTTATGAGCGCGGGGCGGACCGCAATTTCCCCATCATGGTGCGCCTCGATGCGCCCTATCGCGATTCGGTCGAGGCGATTGGCCGGGTGCCGGTGGGTGGGCCGCGTGGCGCGGTGCTAGCCGATGTGGCTGATATCGAGTTGCGCGCCGGCGTTGCCTATATCTACCGCGAGGATTCGGCGCGCTATGTGCCGCTGCGCTTCTCGGTGCGTGGGCGCGACCCTTCGAGTGCGGTGCAGGAGGCGCAGGCCACCGTCGCTGCGCGGGTAACCCTGCCGCCGGGCTATCGCCTCTCCTGGGAGGGTGAGTTCAAGAACCTGCAGGAGGCGATTGCGCGGCTGACCACCATCGTGCCGGTGGCCTTCGGGCTCATCGCGGTGCTGCTCTATGTGCAGTTCAACAATTTGCGCGAGACGCTGCTGGTGATAGGCATTGTGCCGCTGTCGATCTCAGGTGGCGTGGCGGCCCTGGCGTTGGCGGGGCTGAATTTCTCGGTCCCCGCGGCCATTGGTTTCCTTGCGCTATTCGGCATCACGGTGATGGAGGGGATCATCTTCCTCTCGCATTTCAACCATGTCCGCAGCGAGGGCCACCCCTGGCGCGAGGCGCTGGACCTGGCGGGCGAGGACCGTATGCGCCCGGTGCTGATGACCTGTTTCGCCAGCTTCTGTGGCTTGCTGCCCATGGCACTCTCGACAGGCATCGGCTCGGATGTGCAGAAGCCTTTGGCAATCGTGGTGGTGGGTGGCATCGGGTTGGTGCCGTTCTTCATCCTGGTGGTGTTTCCGGCGATGATCGACCTGCTGGGCCGGCCGCGAGACCTCGCCCAGTCGGAAAAATTCATTCAAATGCGCAGGGCGCGGGCGGGGTTGGCGGAATGAAATCACTTCCGATACTGATGCTTTTGGTGGCCTCTGGCGCGGCGCTGGCACAGCCACAGCCGCCAGCCGCAGCCCCATCCGGCCGGGCCGAGTCGCCGCGCCAGGCCACGCCCGCCCAGGCTGCCATGCCGCTATCCCCCGGCACCCAGGTCATCACCCTCGAACAGGCCGAGCGGCTGCTGGTGGAGCGCAATCTCGCGGTCATCGCCGCCCGCCGCGGCGTTGATTCGGCGCGGGCGCAGCGGCTGGTGGCCAGTTCGCTGCCGCCGGCGGTGGTGTCGGCCGGCAATACTTTCGGCCAGTTCAATGAGGGCGGGCGGCCTGCCGCAGGTTCGCCCAATACCGCCAATATTACCGGCGCGCGCTTCCTGGGTCCGCAAAACAATGTGACCGTGGGGCTGCAGGTACTGGTGGAGTTGGGCGGCAAACGCACCCTGCGCACCCGCCTGGCCGAGGAGAATATCGGCGCGGCCGAGGCGCAGGTGCTCGATGCGCTGCGCAGCCAGCTTTATGTGCTGCGGCAGAATTTTTTCACCGCGCTGGGCGCGCGGGCCAATCTTGAGGTAGCGCTGGCAAATCGCGCCGGACTGGACCGGACCGAGGCGCTGCTGCGCCGGCAATTGCGCGATGGCGCCATCCCTGAGGGGGATCTGCTGCGCTTTCAGGCCAGCCGCGTGGTGTTCGAAAACGATGTTGTGACCAACGCCCAGGCCTATGCCGCGGCGGTGGCGCAGATTGCGGTGACCCTGGCGGCCGATGCGGCGGATTTCCGCCCCGGTGAGCCGCCAGCCGTGCCCACCCGCCGCGGCGCCACGAGCAGTGACCCTGTCCGCGCCACGCTCTCCGCCATCGCCTTTGACGTGCAGGGCCGCTTCAACACCATCCCCGATCTGGGCATTGGCCGCGAGGAACTGGGCGCTGCGGTGCAGGACCGCCCCGATGTGGTGGCCGCCCTGCGCCAGGCCAGTGCAGCGGGTGCAAATCTCGCCTTGGTCGAGGCGACGCGGTGGCGTGATGTCACCGTCAATGCCGGCTTTGCCCGCACCCGGCTGAACCAGAACGTGCCCTCCGGCACCATACCGCTGCTGGCCAATGACCAGTTCAGCATGCAGCTTTCAGTGCCGATCTTCACCCGCCGCATCGTCGAGGGGAATGTGGGTGTGGCGGCCGGGCAGGCTGGCCAGGCCGATGCCCTGGCGCGCGCAGCCTTGCTGCAGGCCCGGGCGGATTTCGCCATTGCCTGGTCCGCCGTCGAACAATCGCGCAACCTTCTGCGCGTCTATACCGGTGGCGCGCTGGGCCGGGCCGAAGCGGCCTATCGCTCGGCCGAACAGGCCTATACGGCCGGTGGCTCCTCGCTGCTCGAGGTGCTGGACGCGCTGCGCACGCTCAACGCCACACGTT
Source organism: Rhodovarius sp. (assembly GCF_040399605.1). Taxonomy (NCBI): domain Bacteria; kingdom Pseudomonadati; phylum Pseudomonadota; class Alphaproteobacteria; order Acetobacterales; family Roseomonadaceae; genus Rhodovarius; species Rhodovarius sp. The sequence goes on from NZ_JBBARU010000015.1 coordinate 8,407, forward strand.
TGGCGGCGAATCTGGCGCGGACCAATTATCTGGTGGCGCTGGCGCAATTGGAGCAGGCCACCGGGGTGAGCGGGGTTTCGCCGCGGCTATAGGTTTAACCCTGCCGCAGCTTCAGCCTATCCGTCTCCGGCACTGCATGCCCGGCATCGGCAAAGGCCTTGTGCAGGGCGGCGATATTGGGGGCGAAAATACCGCCACGGTTTTCCACGCACCATTCCCGGCTTTCGCTGGGCATGCGAAGTGAGCCCTGGAAGCGCGGCATCACCCAGCGGGCAAAAAGCTCATAGCTTTCCCAGGTGTCGCGCCGATTGGCCCAATCATGCGCGCGGAACAGCACACCGCCCGCGCCGCCTTCGGTGAAGCTGAGCAGCCGGGCGATGCCATCGGCCACCGTATCGGGGCTGCCCACCAGGGTGGTGCCGGCGCGCAGGCCATCGGCCAGCGGGTTTTCCGAGCGTGAGGGCGGCCGGGCCAGCACCTCGCCGAAATAGGTTTCGGTCTCGGCACGCTCGCCCAGGCGAACCTGGCGGATGGCGGTCTCGTCATCCTCGGCGACATGGAGGTTGACCACCAGGCGCCAATTCGCCCGGTCCATGGTCTTGCCGTGCTTTGCGGCCTCGGTTTCGGCCATTCGCCATTGCTCGGCCAGTTTCTGCGGGCCGCCGGGAAGGCCGGCACCGAGGCTGAGCATGCCCAGGCCATGCTTCGCGGCGGCCATGGCACCCGAGGGCGTGGTGGAGGTGGCCACCGAAATGGGGAAGCGCGGCGCGGTATAGGGTGCGAGGTGCAGCCGCGCGTCTTTGAGGGTGAACCAGTCGGTCTGCATGGAGACCGGCGCCTCGCAGGCCAGGAGCGCGGTGATGGCGGCGAGCGATTCCTCCATCCGCCGGCGCTGCGTCTCGGCTGGGATGCCCATCATATAGGCGTCGCTCGCCAGGGCGCCGGGGCCGCAGCCCAGCATGACGCGCCCGCGCGACATATGGTCGAGCTGGACAAAGCGCTGCGCCACCAGCAGCGGGTGATGATAGGGCAGGGAGGTGACGCCGGAGCCCAGATGGATATGGCGCGTGCGCTCGATGGCGGCGGCGATGAAGACCTCGGGGCTGGCAATGGTCTCCCATCCGGCGGAGTGATGCTCGCCCACCCAGGCCTCGTCAAAGCCCAGACGGTCGAGATGTTCGATCAATTCGAGGTCACGGTGGATGGCCAGGGTTGGGTTGTCACCCAACCGATGGAACGGCGCCATGAAGATGCCGAACTTCAAACCCGCATGTGCCATCTTTGCTCTCCCTTTTGGGTGAGCGTGAACGTGCGGGCGGATTGGGTCAACGGGCTGGGCTGCCCATCGCGGGGTAGGTTTACCTTGCCGCTCCGCGGCGTGTTACTTGCCCGCTCCGCGGCGGGTCACCTAGCCGCTCCGCGGCGGGTTACCTAGCCGCTCCGCGGCGGGCCAAAATCACCCCCAGCGCGACAATCGCCGTGCCCAGCCAGGCCAGCGGCGCCACCTCGCGCCCCAGCACCACCCAGCCCAGCAGCGCGGCCAGGGGCGGCACCAGGAAGAACAGGGCGGAGACCCGCGCCGCCTCGCCCGCCCGCAGCATGGCCAGCAGCAGCGTCATCGAAATGAGGGAATTGACCAGCACGAGATAGCCCAGGCCCCAGGCCAGATCCGTGCTCCAGACCACGCGCATGTCTTCCAGCGCCCAGGCCACCGGCAATGTGGCCGCCAGCCCCACCGTATAGAGCACGAGGTTGGAGACCAGCGGGTGGCAGGGGGCACCATCGCGCCGTTCCAGCAGCGCGCCCGTGGTCATGGCGCCGAGCGAGATCACGGCGAAGACCAGCCCCGGCCAGTCCCGCGCCGCCACCGCCGAGCCCGAGACCACCACCAGCGCCACGCCGCAAAAGGCGATCAACAGCCCGGCCCAGGCGGCGCGCGGCACCACATCGCCCGTCACCCGGGCCGAGAGCAGCGCCACCAGGATGGGCTGCAAGGCCACGATCAGCGCCAGCCCGCCCGGCGATATGCCCCAGCTCAGCGCCAGGTTGGTGCAGGCGAAATAGCTGAACTGTATCACCAGCCCCATGCGGGCCAGGTGCCGCAGCCCACGCGCATCCGGCCAGGCCGGGCGCAGCAACAGCACCGGCGGCAGCAGCAGCAGAACCACCGCGGCATAGCGCAGAACCTGCAGCGTCAGCGGCTCGGTATAGGGCAGGGCAATGGCCACGGCGGTGAAGCCGCCGGACCAGAGCAGCACGAAAAGCCAGGGTGCGGCTTTCATGCCGGCGGCCTGCCGCTTTCAGTCCTCATCGCCATTGACGAAACCGTCCTCCCAGCAGCGGCTCTTCTGGGTATTCGGGGGGGACGCTGCCATACTCCTCCACTTCAGTATCATTGCCGACATCGCCGGAACCCTCGCCCGCGATGCGATATCCCCTTCCGGATGAAGGATGAAGCCCTCAACAAAAAAATCATGATCCAGCGGAATTTCCAGCAGCCTGAACCCATCGGGCCAGTCGCGGAAACCCTCCTGCCCGGCGACGGCGGCGTGAGCGCGGGCCGCGTGCTCCGGCGTGGAGAAATTGCCGATGGTTTTGCCGTCGAACGAAACACGGTCCACCGGTTGAGCGATGCTAAGCGGGTGGTAATGGTTCAAGCGATAAATGGTTGAGGTCATGGCTTTCTCCGTTATGCGTCCGGGTGTGGGGTGATCGCGCGCTTCCCCCCGCCAGCAGGCTCCGTCACAAAGCACGCTCCATAATGGCGATAATGGCGTCCATCGATGCATGCACATCGCTCGCCTGCCCTGGGTCGAGCCTCGGCTGCTCTGCCTCTGCGGCGAGGGCATAGACGGCTTCGATCTCGCTCCATTGGTCTTCGAGGTCACCGACAATCCCGCTGAGTGCCTCGGGCAGATCATGAATTTCTGCCCATAGGCGATCCAGGGTTGCTGCCAGAGATAATGTTCCCAATCGAAAGCGGCTGATGGATTCAATAATATCCTGCGGCGCCGAATAATGGCGTTGTTTGGGGGCGTTGGTCATTCGGGGCTCCTGAGAAGGCGTGGAGGGATGCTCCGCCAAGTTGCAGTCACAACGGTATTGGTTTGCGGGTTGACCAAGACCTGAACGCCATTTGTACTATCCCAATAGAGACGTAATCCGCGGCTCAAACCAACAAAATTTTCTGGACGTATTGCCTGCTCCACTGCAATGGGTGGCAGGCCTCGGCCCTGCATACGATCAAGGGCGTGCCCCGAGTATCCCCGGCCGTCTATGGTCGCAGGAGAATTGGTGCGGGGTGAAATCTCGATCGGGTTGCCGGATCGGCCAACCGGGTCCTGAGGGCTTGGCAAGCGTTGGCCATATGTCGGCGGCACGCTCCCGCGCTCGTTCGTAAGAAGAACCTTTTCTTGCGACGGTGAATGACTTCGCCAATGCGACGAGACGGAATGGCCCTCCCTGATGTAGGCTCTCACCCAAACCTGCGTCTTGGCGCTGCCACCTTCTGGATTCAGCGCCTTCCAGCCGTGGGTAACCCAGGTAACGAACGCTTTGCGTTCCGGTTGACCCTGCTGCCAGTATCTTGGGTCTCTCATCGCGGCCCGGAGCTCGTGGTCGGTTATGCGGACAGGGTAGGACATAGGACTTCTCCTTTCCCGGCTTAAATACATAATTAAATCCTAAATGTCAATTTAATCCTTTTATATTCGCCGGTCTTAGGCTGGCAACGCCCCGCTTGAGCCGCGGGCCGCAACAAGGCACATGCTCTCCCAGGAGCCACGCATCCGGGAGAGACCAAGAACAATGACAAACCGCCGCACCATCCTGGCCGCGGGCCTCGCAGCACCCGCCCTGCTGCGCCCGCAAGCCGCCCGCGCGCAGGAATTGACCCTGCGACTGCACCATTTCCTGCCCGCCATTTCCAATGTGCATCGCTTCTTCCTGCAGCCCTGGGCGGCCAAGCTGGCGGCTGATTCCAACAACCGCCTGCGGGTGCAGATCTTCCCCTCCATGCAATTGGGTGGCGCGCCGCCGCAGCTTTATGATCAGGCGCGCGATGGCGTGGTCGATATCGTCTGGACCTTGCCCGGCTATACCCCCGGCCGCTTCCCCAGCATCGAGGCCTTCGAACTGCCCTTCGTCGCCCATAAGCGGGCCAGCGTGAATGTGCAGGCGGTGCAGACGCTCTATGAGCGGCGGATGCGGGCGGAGTTCAGCGAAACCCACCTCATCACCGCCTGGGGCCATGATGCCGGCGTCATCCATGCCAAGCGCGAGGTGCGGCGGCAGGAGGATATGGCGGGGCTCAAGCTGCGCTTCCCCACCCGCCAGGCCGGCGAGGCGCTGCGCGCACTCGGCGCCGCCCCCATCGGACTGCCCGTGCCGCAAGTGCCCGAAGCCCTGGCCCAGGGCGTGATCGATGGCGCCGTGGTGCCGTGGGAGGTGGTGCCCTCCATCCGCCTGCATGAGGCGCTGCGCTTCCACACCGAATTCGAGGGCTCGCCCACCTTCTACATCGCCACCTTCATCCTGGCGATGAACAAGGCGAAGTATGAGGCGATGGCACCCGATCTGCGCGCCATTCTCGATGCCAATTCCGGCATGGCCGCCGCCCGCATGGCCGCCCGCCCCTGGGATGAGGAAGGCCCGAAGGTGGAGGAGATGGTGCGCCGCCGCGGCAATCAGATCATCTCGCTCTCGCCCGAGGAAACCGCCCGCTTCCGCCGCACCACCGAGCCGGTGATCACCAATTGGGTGGCGGCGATGCGTGAGCGCAACATCAATGGTGGCGCGCTATTGGAAGAGGCGCGCGCGCTGGTGGCGCAATTCGGCCAGGGCGTGGCTTGAGCCAGGAGGGCGAGATAGCGCCGCCCGGCGGGGTTCTCGCCGGTGCGGCGGTGTTCATGGCGCTCGCCGGCGGGTTGGTGCTGCTGGCGATCTCCTTCCTCACCGTGGTCTCGGGCGGCCTGCGCTGGCTGACAAGCCAGCCCATTCGCGGCGATTTTGAGCTGATTTCCATTGGCTCGGGCCTGGGCGTGCTGGCGGCGCTGGGTTTCACCACGCTCAAGCGCGGCAACATCATGGTGGATAGTTTCTCCACCTGGCTGCCCCGGCGCTGGAACGAGGTGGTGGATGGCTTCTGGCAGTTGGTCTGGGCCGCGGTGATGGGGGTGATCGCCTGGCGCATGGCACTGGGCGGGGCGGAGGCGATGGCCAATGGCAGCCGCACCATCGGCCTGCTGGCGCTGCCCTTTGGCTGGGCCATTGCGGTGGGGGCCGCGTGTTTCGGGTTGACGGCGCTGATCGCGCTGGCCTGGGTGCCGCGCCTGCTCCGGGGGCGTTGATGATGGACATGATCAACAGCTTTTTCGCTGCGCGACGGACCGGCTGTTAGATGGCACCCGAATTCATCATCGCCGGCTGGGGCTTTGCCATCCTGCTGCTGCTGATTGTGCTGCGCGCGCCCATCGCGCTGGCCATGCTGCTGGTGGGCGCGCTGGGCTACGTCCATATCCTCGATTGGACGGCGCTGCTGAATTACCTCAAATCCACGCCTTACCACCTCTTTGCCAATTACACGCTTTCGGTCATCCCCCTTTTCATCCTGATGGGCGCGCTGGCCGAGCGCGGCGGGTTGGCGCGGGAGCTTTTCGCCGCCTGCAATGCGCTGGTCGGCCGCCGGCCGGGTGGCATGCTGATGTCGGTGATCGGCGCATCTTCGGCCTTCTCCGCCATCTCGGGCAGTTCGGTCGCCACCACCGCCACATTCGGCCGGGCGGCGCTGCCGGAACTGCTGCGCTATCGCACCGATCCTGGGCTGGCCACCGCCACCATCGCCATTGGCGGCACGCTTGGCATTCTCATTCCGCCCAGCGTCATCCTGGTGATTTACGCCATCACCACCGAGCAGAATATTGCCAAGCTGTTCATCGCCTCGCTGATCCCCGGCCTGCTGGCGACGGCGCTTTACATGCTGGCGGTGTGGCTGCTGGTGCGAAAGCGGCCACAACTCGCGCCGCCCTGCGACCCGATGAGCGCCGCCGAGCGCGCCCGCGCCTTCCGCGAGGTCATTCCCGTGCTGCTCATTGCCTTCGTCGTGGTGGGCGGGATTTATGCCGGTATTTTCACCCCCACCGAGAGTGCCGCGGTGGGTTGTGTCGCCGTGCTGGTGGTGGGCTGGATGCGCGGCGATCTGCCGTGGCGGGAACTCAAGGCCGCGCTGCTCTCCACCGCCGAGACCACGGCGATGATTTTCGCGATTCTGCTCGGCGCGGAAATCTTCAACGCCTTTCTGGCACTCTCCCAGGCGCCGGATTTGCTGGCGCTCTGGGTGACCGAGCAATCCTTCCCGCCCTATGGCGTGCTGGCGGTGCTGCTGCTGACCTATATCGTGCTGGGCGCGGTGATGGATGAGTTGGCGATGATGTTGCTCACCCTGCCGGTCTTCTTCCCCGTCGTCACCGGCCTCGATTTCGGCATGCCGACCGAGGAGGTGGGCATATGGTTCGGCATGCTGGTGCTGGTGGTGGTGGGCATTGGGCTGACGGCGCCGCCCATTGGGCTCAATGTCTTCGTGATCTCCTCCATCGCCAAACAAGTGCCTATCGCGGCGATTTATCGCGGCGTCATGCCCTATCTGGCGATGGATATCCTGCGTCTCGTGCTGTGCGTGGCCTTTCCCGGGCTATCCCTTTGGCTGGTGAGAATTCTGACATGAATTTTGTCGATATCGACGGCACCGTCTTCCATGTGCGCGAGGAAGGCCCGCCTGGCGCCCCCGCCCTGCTGCTGCTGCATTCGCTCGGCACCACCATGGAGATTTGGGCGCCGCAACTGCCCGCCCTCGCCCGGCAATACCGGGTGATTCGGATGGATTTGCGCGGCCATGGGCTGAGCGGGGCCACAGAGGGCGATTATTCCATGGCCATGCTCGCCGCCGATGCGGTGGCGGTGCTCGATGCCCTCGGCGTGGCGCGGGCGCATGTCGCCGGCGTGTCCATCGGCGGGCGGCTGAGCCTGGAATTGGCCGCCTCCTATCCCGAGCGCGTGCTCTCCATCATCCCCTGCGACACATCCTTCATCTCCGGCCCGCCGGAGCGCTGGATCACCCGCATGGAGGGCGTCAAATCCGGCGGCATGGCCGCGGTGCAGGATGCGGTGATGGCCAATTGGGTGATTGACCCCTCCCTGCCATCCTCCCGCGCCCTGCTGCGCATGCTGCTGCGCACCGACCCCATGGGCTATCTCGGCTGCTCGGCGGCCTTGCGCGATGCGACCATGCCTGGGCCAATTACCTGCCCGACCACGGTGGTGGTGGGCGAGGCCGACCCCTCCTCGCCGGTGGCGAAAAGCCGTGAGATCGCCGAGGCTATTGCCGGCGCGAAACTCGTGATCATCCCCCATGCCAGCCATATCCCGAATTTCGAGGCGGCGGAGGCGGTGACGGCCACCGTGCTGGGGCATCTGGCCGGGCTGTATGCGGTGGGGGCGGAGGCCGGCATGGCGGTGCGCCGCGCCGTGCTGGGCCACGCCCATGTTGACCGTTCCGAGGCCAATCTCACCGCCATGGATGCGCCCTTCCGTGATTTCATTCTGGAGGGCGTCTGGGGCCGGGTCTGGACCCGGCCGGGGCTCTCCCGCCATAGCCGCAGCCTGATCACGCTCAGCATGCTGGCGGCACTCGGCCTCGATGAGGAATTCAAGCTGCATATCCGCGCCACCGCCAATACCGGCGTGACACCGGAGGAAATTTCCGAGGCGCTGCTGCATGTTGCGAGCTATGCCGGCGTGCCAAAAGCCAATCACGCCTTGAAACTGGTGAAGGAAATTCTTCAGTGACTGAATTCCCCCGCCCCGCGCCGGGCAGCTGGCCGCCGATGAATTCCCCCGCCTATGGCAGCACCCGCAAGCGCCACGCGCTGCACCCGCCCATTGCCATTCCGCATACGCTGAGCGAGACCTCGGCGCCGCGTTTTACCCCCAGCGCCTACCCGGCCTACGCCGATATGTCGGTGCATGAGGGCCAGGCCGCGATGGGCGAGCGCATCATCGTCGGCGGCCGGGTGCTCGATGAGGATGGCCGCCCTGTGCGGGGCGCAATGCTGGAAATCTGGCAGGCCAATGCCGCCGGCCGCTACCACCATATGCGCGACCAGCATGACGCGCCGCTCGACCCGCATTTCGCCGGCAGTGCGAGGGTGTTTTCCGATGAAGAGGGCCGCTGGCAGATCACCACGATCAAGCCCGGCGCCTACCCTTGGGGCAACCACGCCAAGGCCTGGCGGCCGGTGCATATTCATTTCGGCCTGCATGGCCAGGGCTTTGCGCAGCGTATGATCACCCAGATGTATTTCCCGGGTGACCCGCTGCTGCCGCTCGACCCCGTCTTCATGGCCACGCCCGATGCGGCGGCGCGGGAGCGTTTGATCGCGAAATTCGACCTGGACTATGCGGTGGAAAACTGGGCCCTGGGCTATCGCTTCGACATCGTTCTGCGCGGCCGCAATGCGACGCCGATGGAGGACCACAAGTGACCACCACCGCCTCTCAAACCGCCGGGCCCTATTGGCATATCATCGACCATCCGGAATGGGCCGATCTGCGGCGCGGTGAGAATGCCGCTATGGCCGGCACCACCATCACCCTCACCGGCCAGATCACCGATGGCGATGGCACCCCCTGCGGCGATGCCATGGTGGAGATCTGGCAGGCCGGGCCGGATGGCGCCTGTGAGGCCGGATTCCACGGTTTTGGCCGCTGCGCCAGCGATGATCAGGGCCGGTTTCGCTTCACCACCCTCAAGCCCGGCCCGGTGCCGGGGCCGGGCAATAGCCTGCAGGCGCCGCATATCACCCTGGCCGTCTTCGCCCGCGGGCTGATGAACCATGTCACCACCCGGGCCTATTTTGCGGCCGAACCGCTGAACGAGGCCGACCCCATCCTGGCCCTGGTACCCGAGGCCCGCCGCCCCACCATGCTGGCGCGCGAAACCGCGCCTGGGGTCTGGACGCTGGATATTCGCCTGCAAGGCGCCGACGAAACCGTTTTTCTGGATATCTGAACCATGGCCGTGAACCCCGCCGATAGCCCCGTTCTGGGCGCGCTCTACGGCACCGATGCGATGCGCGCGGCGATGGGCGAGCGCGCCTGGCTGGCAGCCATGCTGGAGGTGGAGGTGGCGCTGGCCCAGGCCCAATCCCGCCTGGGCATTGTGCCGGCCGAGGCCGCCGCCGCCATCGCCGCCGGCGCCGATGTGGACCGGCTGAACCTTGGGGAACTGGCCCGCGCCACCGCCAATACCGGCTATCCCGTGGTGGGGCTGGTCAAGCAGCTCTCCGCCCTGGCCGGCGCGGAAGGCGGCAAATGGACCCATTGGGGCGCCACCACCCAGGACATCATGGACACCGCGACCGTGCTGCAAATGCGCCAGGGGCTGGCGCTGATCCGCGCGGACCTTTTGCTGCTCAACGCCGCACTCGGCCGCATGGCGCGGCACCACAAGACCACCGTGATGGCCGGGCGCACCCATTTGCAGCACGCTTTGCCGGTCACCTTCGGCTATAAGGTGGCGGTCTGGCTCAGCCCGCTGATCAGCATGGTGGAGCGGCTGGACCAGTTGCGCCCGCGCGTGGAGCGGCTGCAATTCGGCGGTGCCGCCGGCACCCTGGCCAGCCTGGGCACGCAGGGGCTGCAGGTGCAGCGCGAATTGGCCCAGGAGCTGGGCCTGGCGCTGCCGGATATCCCCTGGCATGTCGCCCGCGATGGCTTTGCCGAGGCGGTGGGCTTTCTCGGCCTGCTCGCCGGCGCGCTGTCGAAGATTGCAACCGACGTGATACTGCTGATGCAAACCGAGGTGGCCGAGGTGGCCGAGGCGCATCAGGCCGGCCGCGGTGGCAGCTCCACCATGCCGCAGAAGCGCAACCCGATTTCCTGCGAATACATCCTGGCCCAGTCCCGCGGGGTGCATGCCCTGGTGCCGCAAATGCTGGCCGCCATGGCACAGGATTTGGAACGCGGCACCGGCCCGTGGCAGGCCGAGGCCCTGGCGATTGGCCAGGCCTTCAACCTGACCCATGGCGCGCTGCTTTGCGCCCGCAGCATCGCCGAGGGGCTGGTGGTGGACCCCGCCCGCATGGCCCGCAACCTCGCCTCCACCGGCGGGCTGATCGCGGCCGAGCAGGTGATGATGGGCCTCGCCCCGGTGCTCGGGCGGGGCGAGGCGCACCACATCGTCAACCATGCCTGCGATGTGGCGCTGGCCCAGGGCATCCCCCTGGCCGAGGCCCTGTTGGCCGACCCGCAGATCAGCGCACGGATGCCGCCGGGCGAGGTGCATGCGCTTTGTGCACCGGAAAATTATCTGGGCCAGGCGATGGTGTTTGTGGATCAGGTGCTGGCCCGGCTGGGCTGAGATGGTGAAATTAGGATTTTGAGCGTTATTATAGGCTAATAATCTGATCATATGCTCCAGACATAGGAGCAAATTATGCCTGACCGCCTGCCCATCACCGAAGCCGATCTCCGCCAGGCCATGCGCGACCCGCGATATTGGCAGGCGGGCCATCCCGAGCGCGCGGCGTTCAACGGCTGGGTCGCTGGAGCCTGTTCCGTTCGCCACGGCTCACGGCACAGGCTCCAGCCTTTTGTTTTTTGAGCATCTTTATCCGCCCAAACGATTCCGTTTGAACAGATGATGCTCCAAGCGCTGGCAGCGGCTCTACCCGCGCGAGGGCGGCGGCGCCTCGGTCGGCATTGTTCATGTGCGCGCCTATTCCCGCACCCGTGACGGCCATGCGGAACATGTCTCCGCCCATACCCGCTCCAACCGCTACGGGCATGACACTGGGCCTCAGCCCTCTGCCGCGCCGATGGGCAGCGCCATGGTCTCCGTCGAGGAAAGCCCCGGCGAGGGAATTCAGCGTCGTTATACCGTGCGCGACGAAGCCGGTGCGGTGCTGGGTCAATGCGAGGCGCATCTGGATGGCAGCCAGATCTGTACCATCATCCTGCCCGATGGCGAGGAATTTGTTCAGCACCTTGATGCGACCGAGGATGGCCAGCTCATCCCCGTCCAGGCGCAGGCCCTGCCCTGGGCTGCCCGCGTGGTGCCGCCGCTAGAGCCGTTTCACCGAAAGCGAAGACGGTGAAACGGCTCTAGCTTTTGTATTTCCGCATTTTCCGAGTCGCCTTGCGAAGCCGCAAGGCTTGAAAATGCTCTCGCGCTCGGCCTCTACAACAGGCTGCTTGAGGCGCTGCGTGGTGGCGGGCTTGGTCAAGGCAGCAGCGGCGGCACCCCCTTCCTCCTGCAGTATCGCGGCCTGGAGGGAGACCGCGAGGTGGAACGGGCGGTTGCGGGCGTATTGCCCAATGACCGCGTCGAAGAATTTTGTCCGCGGACGGCTGAATTTCAGGATATTGTAACCAATGCTGCCAATACCGTGGAACGCGGTTCAATGTCTCCGCAGCAATGGGGCGTGAGGGTGCATCAGGAAGTGGAAAGGCAATTGGATAGACAAGGTTTAAATCCAGATGTTCGCGTCTTCGCGGAGTATCCTCTCCTCAATGGCGAAGAGGCTCGGCCTGGTGCTGCTGGCTCCTCCGTCCTGGATATTCTTCACCACGTGCCGGGCACCAGCCAGATCTGTGTTTATGACGTGAAGACAGGCGCAGCCGGTCTGGGCGCCGAGCAGGCGACGAGGATATTCAACGAGGGAATGCGTTTTGCCCGCGAGCATTCGTTACCTAACCCTCGTGTCATCGCCATAGAATTGAGGTCCTGACATCATGGCCACCATGCGGCAGTTGAAATCAATATTCGCGCCAATTATGGCGTAAAATCCTGATTTGGTACTTCATCGTCGCTGGCTTTTCAAACCACCAATTCGCAATTCAATTATAGGTATATTTATTGATGGACAATCATATCCGGCGGCGCCAAAATTTTCTCTGTCGATTTTGCCACTTTCTCGGGCTGGAGGACCAATCCCGCTAGGCTATAATATATTCCTCTATATTGAGCGCGTGATCGGCAGCCCTAAGCCACAAAACCCTTTCCTCGCTACCATGCCCAGTCGGTTCCTTTACGACATGTTCGCACCGGAATTCGCACCCCATCTCATCGAGAGTTTCAACGCCAAGGCCCGGCCCTTCATCGATGCGCACCAAAGCTGGGAGGAAATTCTCGATTGGGTGGGTGATCCAAGATGGATAGAAAGGCTCTGGCCGCCGCGAGAACCGACCGAAGGCTGGTGCGCAATGATAGCCGGCGATTTCGCCCGCGCCGCCTCGATCCTGCTGAAATACGTCGTTCGGATGGAGGCACACTTCGCGGCAGCACCCAATCCCCGAGGCCGGCCAATGCCCTCACATCTGGTGGTCTGCCGCGCCCTGGCCGAAACCCTCGCCACCGAGGACCGCGCCCGCATCGTCGCCCATCTGCGCGGCATGGAGGCAGCAACCATCGACCACTACAAGCTGCAAAAATACTGGCAGCCCACACCTTTTCCCTTCGAATAGCCCGCCATGGCTGCACCCGCGCCCGTCAGGGCCTGAATGGTTGAATGCTGCGCGATGGACGCGCCAATCGCCTGATGGGCGGTTGCGGTAAAGCCTCGAATAGCGTTGCTTATGCCTCAGTTCAGAGGTGTACCGCTATGTCCGTAACCCGTCGCGCCGCCATCCATGCATTCGGCCTCGCTGCGCCCGCCATCGCCCATGCCCAGGCGGAGGCGATTCGCATCGGCGAGATCAACAGCTATACCTCCCAGCCGGCCTTCCTCGCCCCCTACCGCAATGCATGGGCGCTGGCGCTCGATGAGGTCAACGCCGCCGGCGGCATCCATGGCCGCAGGCTGGAGACCATCTTTCGCGACGATGCCGGCCGCCCCGAGGATGCGGTGCGCCATGCCGGCGAACTCATCAGCAATGAGCGCGTCCATCTTCTGGCCGGCGGCTTCCTCTCCAATGTGGGCCTCGCGCTTGGCGATTTCGCCAATCAGAATCGCAGGCTCTTCGTCGCCTCCGAACCGCTGACCGATGCGCTGGTCTGGGCCCGGGGCAACCCCTTCACCTTCCGCCTGCGCCCCAGCACCTACATGCAATGCGCGATGCTGGTGGAGGAGGCGGCGAAACTGCCGGCCCGCCGCTGGGCCACCGTCGCGCCAAATTATGAATACGGCCAATCCGCCGTGCGCTGGTTCAAGGAACTGCTCACCCGGGCCGTGCCCGGCACCAGTTTCGTCGCCGAACAATTCCCCGCACTCGGCCGCATCGATGCCGGCGCCACCGTCCAGGCCCTGGCCGGCGCCAACCCCGAAGCCATCTTCAACGTCACCTTCGGCGCGGACCTGACGAATTTCGTCCGCCAAGGCTCAACCCGCGGGTTATTCGAACGCCGCCGCGTGGTCTCCATGCTGACCGGCGAGCCGGAATATCTTGACCCATTGGGCGATGAGGCGCCGGAGAATTGGATCGTCTCCGGCTATCCCGCCGCCGATATCAACAACCCCCATCACAGCCGCTTCCGCGCCGCCTATACCGCCCGCTTCCGCGAGGCGCCGAAGCTGGGCTCGGTCGTGGCCTATGATACGGTGACCGCCATCGCCACCATGCTCAAAGCCGCCGGCTCCACCGGGACCGACGCGATGGTGCAGACCATGCGCGGGTTGAAATTCCCCACCGCCTTTGGCGAAAACGAGGTGGAGTTTCGCGCCATCGACCATCAATCCACCCTGGGCGCCTATATTGGGCGCACGGCATTGCGGGGGAACCGCGGGGTGATGGTGGATTGGCGTTATGCGGATGGCAGGGCCTATCTGCCGTCGGATGAGGTGGTGCGCACGCTCAGGCCGCAGGGGTAGGGGGTGGGGCTGGTTGCCCGGAGAGGGGCTTTGCCCCTCCCCACCAAGGGCCGAGAGGCCCTTGGAACCCGGGGGTATCGGGGGAGGGCAAAGCCCTGCCCCGGGCAAACCTAAATGACCCAAATTCTCGTCCAAAGCCTATCCGGCCTCGCCAGCGCCGCCTCGCTCTTCCTGGTCGCCGCCGGGCTGACGGTCATTTTCGGCGTCACCCGCATCGTCAATTTCGCCCATGGCAGCCTCTATATGCTGGGCGCCTATATCGCCTACAGCCTGGTCACCTGGTTGCCGCGCGGGCATTTCCCTTTCTGGGGCGGTGTCCTGGCGGCGGCACTGGCGGTGGGGTTGATTGGTGTGGTGGTGGAGGTGCTGGTGCTGCGGCGCATCTACAAGGCGCCCGAATTGTTCCAGTTGCTGGCCACTTTCGGCGTGGTGCTGGTGGTGCAGGATGTGGCCCTGGCGGTCTGGGGGGCGCAGGATCTGCTGGGGCCCAGGGCACCCGGCCTGCGCGGCGCGGTGGATGTGATGGGCGAGCGCTTCCCGCTCTACGACCTTGTGTTGATAGCCATTGGCGGGGCCATCCTGCTGCTGTTGTGGCTATTGTTCCAGCGCAGCCGCTTTGGTGTGCTGGTGCGCGCCGCCACGGCGGACCGCGAGATGCTGGGCGCGCTGGGGGTCAATCAGCGGCGATTGTTCACCGGGGTTTTCTTCCTGGGTTCGGCGCTGGCGGGATTGGCCGGGGCGCTGCAACTGCCGCGCGAGAGCGTCAATCTGCACATGGACATGGCCATTATTTCCGAGGCCTTTGTCGTCGTGGTGGTGGGCGGCCTGGGCTCACTGCCGGGGGCGGCGCTGGCGGCCTTGCTCATCGGCCAGATGCAGGCCTTTGGCATTGTGCTGTTTCCGCGCATCACCCTGGTGCTGGTGTTCCTGGTGATGGCGGTGGTGCTGGTGCTGCGGCCCTATGGCTTGCTGGGGCGCGCGAATGCCGCAGCCATTGTGCTGCCGCCCGAGCCGCCCTTGCGGGCACTCTCGCCAAAAGGCCGCGCGGTGGCGCTGGCGGCCCTGCTGTTGGCCATCGCCCTGCCGCCCTTTCTGGGCGATTACGCCCTGGTGGTGCTGAGCGAATTGGCCATTGCCGTGCTGTTTGCCGCCAGCCTGCATTTCATCATGGGGCCGGGCGGCATGGCGAGCTTTGGCCACGCCGCCTATTTTGGTGCCGGCGCCTATGCCGCCGCCCTGCTGGTGAAGCATTTTGCCGCGCCGATGGAGTTGGGGCTCTTGGCCGCGCCCTTTGCCGCAGGGCTGCTGGGGCTGGTGTTTGGCTGGTTCTGCGTGCGGCTTTCGGGGGTATATGCCGCCATGCTTACCCTGGCCTTTGCCCAGATCGCCTGGTCCACCGCGTTTCAATGGGTGGAGGTGACGGGTGGCGATAACGGCATTCTGGGCGTCTGGCCCAGCGCCTGGGCTGTGCCAAAGCTGGCCTATGCCTATCTGTCGTTGGCGCTGTGCCTGGGTGGGGCGCTGCTGTTGCGCCGCGCCATTTTCGCCCCGCTCGGCTACGCCATGCGCGCGCAGCGTGACAGCCCGCTGCGGGCCGAGGCGATTGGCATTGATGCCTTCCGGGTGCGCTGGCTTGCCTTTGCCATCGCCGCGGGTTTTGCCGGGCTGGCGGGGGCGGTGTTCGCCTTCGGCAAGGGCAGCGTCTTCCCCACCGCCATGGCCATTCCGCGCAGCGTGGATGCGCTGCTGATGGTGCTGCTGGGCGGGGTGCAGACGGTGATGGGCCCTCTGATCGGCGCGCTGGCCTATACCGGGCTGCATGAGCAATTGCTGCGCGTGACGCAATTCTGGCGCGCGGCGCTGGGCGCCATCATCATCGGCCTTGTGCTGTTCTTCCCCCGCGGCCTCGCTGGGATGGGGCCGCGCGCATGAGCCTGCTGCGTGTGGAGGGGCTGCATAAATCCTTCGGCGGTGTGAAGGCGGTGCAGGGCGTCAGCTTGGCCGTGGCGGCGGGCGAGCTTTTGGCCCTGATCGGCCCCAATGGCGCCGGCAAATCCACCTGCTTCAATATGCTCAATGGCCAGATCCGCCCCGATGCCGGGCGGGTGACGCTGGCTGGGCAGGACATCACCGGCCTCGCCCCGCGCGCCATCTGGCGCCTGGGTGTGGGCCGCACCTTTCAGATCACCGCAACCTTCGCCAGTCTCTCGGTGCTGGAAAATGTGCAAATGGCGCTGCTCTCCCATCAGCGGCGGCTGATGCGTCTCTGGGCGCCGCTCAGCGCCGAGGACCCGACCCCGGCCCTGGCCCTGCTGGAGCGCCTGGGCATGGCGGAGCAGGCCGCGCGCCCCTGCGGCGTGCTGGCCTATGGCGACCTCAAGCGGGTGGAACTGGCCATCGCCCTCGCCAATAACCCCCGCCTGCTGCTGATGGACGAGCCCACCGCCGGCATGGCACCCGCCGAGCGTGTGGCGCTGATGGCGCTCACCGCCCGCATCGCGCGTGAGAGCGGCATTGCCGTGCTCTTCACCGAGCATGACATGGATGTGGTCTTCACCCATGCCGATAGGCTGCTGGTGCTGGACCGCGGCCGCATGCTGGCCGAGGGTAGCCCCGAGGATGTGCGCGCCAACCCCGCCGTGCGCGAGGTCTATCTCGGCCATGAGGGGCGGCATTGATGCTGCATGTCGAAGCCCTGCACGCGCATTATGGCCGCGCGCATATCCTGCATGGCGTGACGCTTACGGTGCATGCGGGGCAGGTGCATGTGCTGCTCGGCCGCAATGGAGCCGGCAAATCCACCACCATGAAGGCCATTATGGGCCTGGTGCCGCCCAGCGCCGGGCGGGTGGAGTTTCTCGGCCAGGATATCACCGGCCGAGAACCCTTCGAGATCGCCCGCGCCGGGTTGGGCTATGTGCCTGAGGAGCGGCGGATTTTCGCCGAACTCACGGTGGAGGAAAACCTGGAGACCGGCCGGCAAAAGCCCCGCCCGGGCCTGCGCCCTTGGAGTGTGGAGCGGGTTTACGAACTCTTCCCCAGCCTCGCCGCCATGCGCCGCCGCCCCGGCGGGCGGATGAGCGGGGGCGAACAGCAAATGCTCACCATCGGCCGCAGCCTGATGGGCAATCCGCAGCTGATCATGCTCGATGAACCCAGTGAGGGCTTAGCGCCGGTGATCGTCGAACGCATGGCAGCGGCCATTCGCGTTCTGAAGGCTGAGGGGCTGAGCGTGCTGCTGTCCGAACAGAATCTCTTTCTCGCCCAGGCGGTGAGCGACCGCGCCAGCATCATCGAGCGCGGCCAGATACGCTGGACCGGCAGCATGGCGGCGCTGATGGCGGATACGGCCGCGCGGCAAGCCTACCTGTCCGTGTGACATGGCAGGCTCTTGGCCTGGGCGAAGTCGCCTGCATTGCGGCAAGCACGACGACGTCGTCCAGGATATGTCGGGTTTAACTTCAACTTGTTATGCGCTGGGACGCCCATGGGACGCTGCCGGCTTGGAAGCCAAGCCCCAAGAGGTTCCAGGGCAAGCTATTGGTTGGCCTCAGCGCTGGGCTGCGGCTGCGTAGGTAAAGGGCGGTAACGTGCGCAGGTATTCCTTCGTCGCCCCCTGCATCACCCAGCGATCACGCGGGCCCATGCGCAGGCGGCTGAGCGGGACCGCAACATAGTGGCTCCCTATTCCCAGGAAGCCACCGACAGCCAAGATCGCGGTTGGTGCTCCGCCGGTGGGAAGGATAATCTCGTCCACCTTGCCAACATCCTCATCCGCTTCGTTGTGGACATTGGAGCCGATAATCTTGCTCATGCGCAGGCCGCCGCGCAACGCCGCTTCGGTGGCTGCCGAAGGCGGCGTGCCTGGCTGCAGCGTCGGCGCCACCGTTGCGGTGGGCGGGGTCACAATGGCAGGCGGCGTGATCTGGGCGATCGCCACGGCGGGCAATGCCAGCAATGCCAAGCTGAGAGTGATAGGCCGCATCTTCTGATTTCTCCTCAAAATCGTGGCCTTGCGCCACACCCATCAAACCCTTGGCCTATTAGAAAGTTGCGGGGGGTGGGTCTTTGCGGAGAATTGCGGGTCAGCGCTGCACGTCGCAACGCAGTTCAGATGCGGGACACCAGGCTGCTGAAAACGAACGGCGAGAAACAATAGGATCGAGGGGCAAAGCCCTTTCGCTCTTTATCTCCGCCCTCAGAGCTTTTCAGCGACCTGTTAGAACGGAATATCGTCGTCCAGATCGCTCTTCTTGTTATTGTCCCAGCCACCGCGCGCCGGGGCCGGCTTGGCCGCGCCGCCACCATAGCCACCCGAGCGGGCCGGCGGCGCACCACCACCACCACCGCCATAGCCGCCGCCGCCCATATCATCATCCGAGGCACCGCCGCCGCCGGCACCGCGGCTATCCAGCAGGGTCAATTCACCACGGAAATTGCGCAGCACCACCTCGGTCGAGTATTTCTCGGCGCCGCTCTGGTCCTGCCATTTGCGGGTTTCCAACTGGCCTTCGAGATAGACCTGGCTGCCCTTCTTCAAATAGCGCTCGGCGATTTCGCCCAATTTTTCATTGAAGATGGCAACCGAGTGCCACTCGGTGCGCTCCTGCATATTGCCTTCGCGGTCCTTGTAGCGCTCGCCGGTGGCGAGGCGCAGATTGACCACCTTCCCGCCATTCTGGAAGTTCCGGACCTCGGGGTCCCGACCGAGGCGACCGATCAGGATCACCTTGTTCACACTGCCTGCCATGACGTCACTCCTTGCAATTCTGAATCCCAGTCTAGCTTCTGGGCGGTGGCTCTGCCATATCCTAAAGCGAACGCAACGCGAACATTCTGGAAGTAATCGATGCCGCGAGACAGGCCCGAGGGGAAGCCGGATGGCAAATTCATCCGCATTCGCGGCGCGCGCGAACACAATCTGAAGAATCTCGACGTCGATATCCCCAAGGACAGCCTGACGGTCATCACCGGCCTGTCCGGCTCGGGCAAATCCTCGCTCGCCTTCGATACGATCTATGCCGAGGGCCAGCGCCGTTACGTCGAATCGCTCAGCGCCTATGCGCGGCAATTCCTGCAACTGATGCAAAAGCCCGATGTGGACAGCATCGAGGGCCTCTCCCCCGCCATTTCCATCGAGCAGAAGACCACCAGCCACAACCCGCGCTCCACCGTCGGCACGGTGACGGAAATCTACGATTACATGCGCCTGCTCTGGGCGCGGGTGGGCGTGCCCTATTCGCCCGCCACCGGCCTGCCCATCGAGGCGCAAAGCGTGGCGCAGATGGTGGACCGGGTGGCGGCCATGCCCGAGGGCACGCGCCTTCTGCTGCTCGCCCCCGTGGTGCGCGACAAGAAGGGCGAATACCGCAAGGAGCTGCAGGATTTCCAGCGCCGGGGTTTTGAGCGCGTGAAGGTGAATGGCACGCTCTACCAGATCGCCGATGCCCCAAAACTCGACAAGAAACTCAAGCACGATATCGAAGTGGTGGTGGACCGCGTGGTGGTGCGCGACGGCATGGCGCAGCGCCTGGCCGATAGCTTCGAGACCGCGCTCGCCCTGGCCGAAGGCATTGCCTATGTCGAGGATGCCGAAACCGGTGCCCGTACCGTCTTCTCGCAGAAATTCGCCTGCCCGGTGAGCGGCTTCACCATCGAGGAAATCGAGCCGCGGCTCTTCTCCTTCAACTCGCCCCAGGGCGCCTGCCCATCCTGTGACGGCCTGGGCACCGAGACGTTTTTCGACCCCGCCCTGGTGGTGCCCGATGACAATAAGGCGCTGCGCGACGGCGCCGTCGCCGCCTGGGTCAACGCCAATTCACCCTATTACGACCAGACGCTGGACAGCCTGGCCAAGCATTTTCGCCTGCGCATGGACACCGCCTGGGGCGAACTGCCCGAAGCCTTCCGCACCGCCATTCTGCATGGCACGGGCAAGGAGGCGGTGACGCTGCGCTATAAGGATGGCCTGCGCGCCTATGAGGTTGAAAAACCCTTCGAGGGCGTGATCCCGAACCTGGAGCGGCGCTTCCGCGAGACCGACAACCCCTGGGTGCGCGAGGATCTCTCCCGCTATCAGGCGAAAAAAGCCTGCAAGATCTGCCAGGGTTACCGCCTCAAGCCGGAATCACTCTCCGTGAGGGTCGCGGCGCGCCATGTCGGCGAGGTCTGCGAACTCTCGATCAGCGATGCACGGCAATGGTTTGCCACCGTCAATGACACGCTGACACCGCAGCGCGCCGATATCGCCCGTCGCATCCTCAAGGAGATTGAGGAGCGGCTGCAATTCCTCGTCGATGTCGGGCTGAACTACCTCTCGCTCGGCCGCGCTTCGGCCACGCTCTCGGGCGGCGAATCGCAGCGCATCCGCCTGGCCTCGCAAATCGGCTCTGGCCTCACCGGCGTGCTCTATGTGCTCGACGAGCCCTCCATCGGCCTGCATCAGCGCGACAATGAGCGCCTGCTGGGCACGCTCAGGCGCCTGCGCGATATCGGCAACACCGTCCTCGTCGTCGAGCATGATGAGGATGCGATCCGCCAGGCCGATCATCTGATCGATATCGGCCCCGCCGCCGGCGCCGGGGGCGGGCGCATCATCGCCCAGGGCACCCCAGCCGAGGTCGAGGCGCATCCCGACAGCGTCACCGGCGCCTATCTCTCCGGCCGGCGCAGCGTGCCCATGCCTGCCGCCCGCCGGCCCTTCGACAAGAAGAAAATGCTGCGGCTGATCGGTGCCACCGGCAACAACCTGAAGAACGTCACCGCCGAAATCCCGCTGGGCACCTTCTGCTGCGTCGCCGGCGTCTCCGGCGGCGGCAAATCCACCCTGATCATCGAGACGCTGTACAATGCCGTCGCCCGCCGCCTGATGGGGGCCGGCACCGTGCCCTCCCCTTACGAAAAACTCGAGGGTCTGGAATATCTCGACAAGATCATCGACATCGACCAATCGCCCATCGGCCGTACGCCGCGCTCCAACCCCGCCACCTATACCGGGCTTTTCGCCCCGATCCGCGACTGGTTCGCCGAACTGCCCGATGCCCGGGCCCGTGGCTACAAACCCGGCCGTTTCAGCTTCAACGTCAAGGGCGGCCGCTGCGAGGCCTGCCAGGGCGATGGTCTCATCAAAATTGAGATGCACTTCCTGCCCGACGTCTACGTCACCTGCGACACCTGCAAAGGCAAGCGCTACAATCGTGAGACGCTTGAGGTAAAATTCCGCGGCAAGTCCATCGCCGATGTGCTGGACATGACGGTGACCGAGGGGCGCGAATTCTTCGCCGCCGTGCCGGCCATCCATGACAAGCTGAAAACGCTGGAGGAAGTGGGCCTGGGCTATATCCATCTCGGCCAGCAGGCCACCACCCTCTCGGGCGGTGAGGCACAACGGATCAAACTGTCCAAGGAACTCTCCCGCCGCGCCACCGGCCGCACCCTCTATATCCTCGACGAGCCTACCACCGGCCTGCATTTCGAGGATGTGCGCAAGCTGCTCGAGGTGCTGCACGCGCTGGTGGAGACCGGCAATACCGTGCTGGTGATCGAGCATAATCTGGAGGTCATCAAGACCGCCGATTGGGTGCTCGACCTCGGCCCCGAGGGTGGCGAGGGGGGCGGGCGCATCGTGGCGCAGGGCACGCCCGAGGATGTGGCGGCCACGCCGGAGAGCCATACCGGCCGCTTCCTCGGCCCCATCCTGGCCCGGCACGGCGCGCTGGCGGCACCCCGACGAAAGAAGCGCGCCGCCCGATAAGCCTTGCCCCGGCGCGCGGCGCGTCCTATGCGCGAGCAAAGCTGCAACCGGGAGGCGCATATGCAACGTCGTGGATTTTTGGCGGCCACATTGGCCAGCCCTGGCTTGGCCCTGGCGCAGGAATGGCCCACCGGCCCCATTCGCGCCATTGTCCCCTTCGCCCCCGGCAGCGCGACCGACACCGTCGCCCGCCTCTTTGCCGAGCGCATGCGCGACACGCTGGGCCAGCCGGTGGTGATCGAAAACCGTGCCGGCGCCTCTGGCCTGATCGGTGCCGAGACGGTGGCCCGCGCGCCCGCCGATGGCATGACCCTGCTCTTTGGCACCAATTCCACCAATGCCGCGGCCAATGCGCTGTTCCGCCGGGTTCCCTTCGACATGGAGCGCGATTTTGCGCCGATCTCGACGCTGGCCTCGGTGCCGCTGCTGGTGGCGGTGCCCGAAGCCAGCCCCCATCGCACCCTCAATGACCTGCTGGCCGCCGCCCGCGCCCGGCCGGAGGCGGTGACCTATGCCTCCACCTCCGCCTCCCAGCGCGTCGCCTCCGAGATGCTGGCCTCCATGGCCGGGGTGCGGCTGCTGCATGTGCCCTATCGCGCCGCCGGTGCCGCCATTCAGGACCTGCTGGCCGGCCGGGTGGACATGTTCGTGGCCGATCAGGCGGTGATCCTACCGGCCAGCCAATCCGGCCGCGCCCGGGTGCTGGCGGTCACCACCCGCAGCCGCAGCGCACAATTGCCCGATGTGCCCACGGTGGCCGAGGCAGCCAATCTGCCGAATTATGAGCTCTTCGCCTGGTTCATCCTGGCCGCCCCGGCCGGCACGCCGGCACCCATTATCGCCCGGCTGAACGCCGCCGTGCGCGCCGCGGCGCAAAATGCCGAGCTGCGATCACGCCTCAGCGAAAATCTCGGCATGGCGCTCATCACCGGCACGCCCGAACAGGCCACCGCCTTCGCCGCCAGCGAGACGGTAAAATGGACCCAGGCGATCCGCGCCGCGGGGATTGAGCCGGAATAACCGGTCCTTTTGCGGGGAGGGATGCGCCCCTCCCCGGCCAACCCTCAGCCCGCTTTGGCGGGGTTGATGGGCGCGTAGCGCCAGACGCCACCGGGCGGGAAGTTCTTGATCGTCCAGGCCTGCCGGCGCCCCGTCAGCCCCAGCTTGGCTGAGGGCAGCGGTGAAGTGATGCAGTAGCTCAGATGCAGAAAGCCCCGCACCGGGCTGGCCGCCAGCATGGCGGAGACGATTTTCTGCTGCGCTTCGAAAGGCAGCATCACCAGCGGAATGCCGCAGATCACGTCACCCACCCGGCCGGCCTTGGCCTGCTCCAGCACCTTGGGCAGTTCGAAGCCATCACCGCAAATCACCTGCACACCGGGCAGGGCGCGGCGCAGATGGGCGGCCATATCGGGCACGATCTCGATCACCACGAGTTTCTCGGCCGGCACGCCGGCGGCCAGCAGGGCGCGGGTGATCACCCCGGTGCCGGCACCCAATTCCACCACCACCTCATCCGGCCCGCGCACCGCACGCTCGGCGATCATCCGGCTGAAAGTGGCCGAGGAGGGAATGATGCTGCCCATCTGCAGCGGATTGGCGAGCCACCGCTTGAAGAAGAGCGATTTATTGGCGGTCTCGCTGTGCTCGCCGATGCTTGCCGACATGCCGTAATCCTTGCTGCGACCGGCGGCGGAATGCCGGCCGGTTGGGAGGGATGCGCGCGTGGCGGCTCGCATCCCGATGGTCGATAACATCACCGCGAAACCGAGATTGCCCTGGGGCGCAGCTTCAGGGTGAAGGAGACGACCTAGCGCCGGCACATGGTCGCGCGGAAGCCCTGCGGCGGGCCACGAGCGCCTTCGCGAGCACAATTCTTCTGGTTGTCATGATCCTTGGCATTAATCGCCACGCGATATGCCGTATAATTTGCTCAGCATGCCTAAGCCGCAAGGCGCGACCATGAACGGCACCCAAAGGCCGGTGGATTTTAACGGCGCCTGGAACCCAGCCGCCTCCCATATCAGCCACCCACGGCCAGCCATCTCAGCACGCCCAGGCGCCTCAGCAGCACGCCATCGGCAGAGGCCGTCCTGGGGCGCGGCCCAGCATATTCAGCCGGCCTGCGCCGGCCGATGCCCTGTCAGGCTTACTTGATCTTGCCTTCTTTGTAGACGACGTGCTTGCGCACCACCGGGTCGTACTTCTTCAGTTCGAGCTTGCCGGTGGCGGTGCGGGTGTTCTTCTTCGTCACATAGAAATGGCCGGTCTCGGCGCTGGAGATCAGCTTGATCTGAATGGTGTTGGACTTGGCCATGATGCTCGTCTCTACGGAAAAGGGTATAGCCGCGGGCGGTCACCCACGGAACAAGGGCCCATGCATAGCGGATGGGCCGGCGGGGTCAAGCGGGTTCTGCCGCAAGCGTGGTTTCTCTCACCCCCGGCGCCCGCGCGCGGGCTTGCCCCTATGCCGGTGCGGCCCCTTGGCAGCGCCGGGGCCACCCCCCGCTGCCCGCGGCACCCCCTGCCGCAATTGGAACTGCATCGCCCCCGTCATCGCATTGGCCTCGCGGAGCGCCACCTCCACCGCATCGCCAAGCGTGAAGCGCAGCCCGGTGCGCCGGCCAACCAGCGATTGCGTCGCGGGGTCTTCCTCCCAACGATCCTCCGGCATGGCGGAGAACGGCACCATGCCCTGGGCGCCCGTCTCATCCACCGCCACGAACATGCCAAAACGGGTGACGCCGGAAATCCGCGCCGAGAAGGTCTCGCCCACCCGGCTGCTCATGAAGGCAGCGAGGTAGCGGTCCACCGCATCGCGCTCCGCCGCCGCCGCCCGGCGTTCGGTGCTGGTGATGGCATCGGCAATGGCGGGCATCTCTGTGGCCTCGGCCTCGGTCAGCCCATCGGCACCAAGCTTGAGGCCACGGATCAGCGCGCGATGGATCATCAGATCGGCATAGCGGCGGATGGGGCTGGTGAAATGCGCGTAGCGCGCCAGCGCCAGGCCGAAATGGCCGATATTATCCGGCGCATAGGCGGCCTGGGATTGGCTGCGCAGCACCGTCTCATTCACCAGCCGCTCATGCGGCGCACCCTTCACCATCGCCAGCACATGGGAGAAATTGCGCGGATGCAGCTGGTTGCCCGGCGGCATATTGATGGCGAATTGCTGCAGGAATTGCCGCAGCCCTTCCAGCTTCTGGTCCGAGGGGCGGTCATGGATGCGGTACATGGTGGGCTGCACCAGCCGCTCCAGTTCCTCCGCCGCGCAGACATTGGCGGCGACCATGAATTCCTCGATCAGCTTATGGCTGTCCAGGCGCGGACGGGGGGCGACGCCCAGCACCTGGCCCTCGGGGCTAAGAACCACCCGCCTTTCGGGAATATCAAGCTCCAGCGTGCCGCGCCGGGTCCTCGCCCCCAGCAGCGCCTCGAAGGCGCCATAGAGCCGGGCGGTGTGGCCCGGCTGCAAATCCTGCGGCTCGCGCGCCTCATCCCGCGCCGCCTGCAACTCCTCATAGGTCAGCCGCGCAACCGAGCGCATCAGGCCGCGGCCGAAGCGATGGCCGATCTTCTCGCCATCCGCGGTAAACCGCATCTCGACGAAGAGGCAACCGCGATCCTCCCGCGGCCGCAGGCTGCACCAGCCATTGGACAGCGCCTCGGGCAGCATGGGCACCACGCGGTCAGGAAAATACACGCTATTGCCGCGGCGCCGCGCCTCAAGGTCCAGTGCCGTGCTGGGGCGGACATAATGCGCCACATCGGCAATGGCGACGATGATGCGCCAGCCGCCGCCATCCTCCTCGGCAAAAACCGCATCGTCAAAATCGCGCGCATCCTCGCCATCAATGGTCACCAGCGCTGTGGCGCGCAGATCGGTGCGCTTGCCGAGCGCGGTGCCGCGCGCCGCTTCGGCCTGTGCCACCGCCTCGGGAGGGAATTCCGTGGGGATGCCATGGGCGTGGATGCAGATCAGCGAGACCGATTTTGCCTCGCCCATCCGCCCCAGCACCTCGGTCACGCGGGCGGGTTTGGGGCCAAAATGCCGGCCAGCGCCCTGTGGCGTCGGCTCGGCCAGAACGATATCGCCCTCCCGCGCTTCGCCGCCCACCACCTGCCAATGGCCTTTTTGCTTCTTGTCGGTGGGTACGATCTGGCCGTTTTGCACGATGCCCAGAATGCGCGCCGGCGCATCCTCCGGCCCGCCAAGGCGCTTGAAGCTGCGCCCCTCATATTTGCCACCGCCCACGGGTTTCAAACGCGCCAGCACGCGCTCGCCCGGTGCCAGCGCCGGCTGGCCGGCGGCTTCGGGGCGCATATAGATCAGCGGCGGGCGGCCTTCGCCCTGCCAGTTCAGCGGCCGGGCCAGGGGCTCGCCATCGGCATCGGTGCCGAACACCTCCACCGGCAGCATCTCCGGCAGGGCCTCATGCCGCCCCTCATGCCGCCTCTCTGGCCGCCCCTCTGGCCACCCCTCTGGCCGCCCGCCTGGGCGGGTGGTGGGTTTCGCCTCGGGTCGACCCACTGGTCGGCCTTCGGGGTTGGCCGGGCGGCGCTTGCCAGCGGGCGCGGCAATGCCGGCCTCCTGCATGCTGGCCAGCAGCGCGCGCAAGGCCGGGCGCTGCTCGCTGGTCAGGCCAAAATGCCGGGCGATTTCATTGCGGCCAACCTTGGCTCGGGCGCCGCCGAGAAAGACCTGCAATTGCGCGATGCTGGGCATCGGCCGTGGCTCGGCCCCGCCGGTCTCGCCCCGGCGTTGGCTGCGTGAGGGTTTTTCCCGCGGCGGCAGCGGCGCGGGGGCATGGGTATCCTCCACCACCCTGAGCGTCTCGCGCACCGGGCGTGGTGGCCGGGCCTTGGCGGGCCGCGGCGCGCGCGGGGCCTCAGCGGCGGCGGCGATGGCGGCCTTGCGGCCCCGGACGGGTATCGGCTTTTGCACCGTTTCAAAGCCGGTCTCGCGCCGGTCGCGCGGCGGGCGGGCTGGCTTGGCCTCGGGTGCTGCGGCGCGGGCCTGGGCGGCCTCCTCCGGCGGGCGGGGATAGCCGGTGCTGCCGGTCTTCTTGCGGCGCCCGGCATGCGGATCGCGCTCCTGGCCCTTGGCCGGCTTGGTGCCGGTATAGGGTTTCTTGCCCTTTGGCGGCGGCCCCGGGCGCTTCACGCCTTTGCCGCTTTTGCTGTCGCGGGCGCCTTGCGCGCCGTGGGCTTTTTCGCCGGGGCCTTTTTGGCGGGGGCCTTCTTGGGGGCGGCTTTCTTGGCGGGGGCCTTCGCCTCCGCATCCTCGGCCACCGGCTTGGCGCGGGCGGGCTTGGCTTTCGCCACCTTGCCCTTGGCACCCTTCAGCGGCGGCAATTCCTTGCCCTTCTCGGCCAGCAGGCTCACCGCCTCATCCAAGGTCACGGCCTCCATCTCGGTGCCGCGCGGCAGATTGGCCACGCGCTTGCCATGCATCAGGAAGGGGCCGAAGCGGCCGCGCCGCACCTCCACCTTCTCGCCATCTTTGGGGTGCATCCCCACCACCAAGCCGCGCGGCTTGGCATCGGCCAGCAGCGCCACCGCACGGTTGAGGCCCAGGCTCAGCACATCATCATCCTTATCGAGCGTCTTCGACAGCGCGCCCATGGTGATATAAGGCCCAAAGCGGCCGAGATGGGCCATAATTTCCTCGCCCTTTTCCGGGTGCAGACCCACGATGCGCGGCATGGAGAGCAGCGCCAGCGCGCGCTCCAGCGTGATCCCCTCGGGGTCCATCCCGCGCAGCAGGCTGGCCCGGCGCGGTTTTGTCGGCTTGCCCTTCTCATCGATGCCCGGCTCGCCCAGTTGGACGTAAATGCCATAGGGCCCGCGCCGCATGGTGATCTCCTTGCCGGAGGTCGGGTCCACGCCCAGGTTGCGCTGGCCATCGGCAAAATCACCGCCGCCGCCCTCGCCCTCGCCCTCGGCCCCGGGCACCGCCAGCGGCCTTGTGTAGCGGCATTCCGGATAATTCGAGCAGCCAATAAAGGCCCCCGTGCGCCCCAGCCGCAGCCCCAGCCGGCCAGCCGAACAGGCGGGGCAGAGCCTGGGGTCCTTGCCGTCATCGGCGGCGGGGAAGAAATGCGAGCCGAGATCCTCATCCAGCCGATCGATCACCTCGGAGATTTTCAGCTCCTTGGTCGCCTCGATCGCCTTGGAAAAATGCTCCCAGAAGGCGCGCATCACCGCGCGCCATTCCGCCCGGCCACCGGAGATATCGTCGAGCTGCTCTTCCAGCCCCGAGGTAAAGCCCGGGTCGACATAGCGCTCGAAAAAACTGACCAGGAAGGCGGTGACCAGCCTGCCACGGTCCTCGGGCACGAAGCGGCGCTTGTCCAGCTTCACATATTCGCGGTCCTGCAGCACCTGCAGGATGGAGGCATAGGTGGAGGGCCGACCAATCCCCAACTCCTCCATGCGCTTGACCAGGCTGGCCTCGGAATAGCGCGGCGGCGGCTGGGTGAAGTGCTGGGTGGTGCTGACATCGCGGGTCTTCACCGCCTCGCCCTGGCGCATCGGCGGCAGGGTGCGGTTGTCATCATCCTCGGCACTGGCGGCTGCGCTGGCCACGCCGGCGCGGCGGTCGGCCTCGCTGTCATCGGTATCCTCGCGGTAGAGTTTGAGGAAACCATCAAAGGCAATGACGCTGCCATTGGCGCGCAGGCGGGTCTTGCCGCTGGGCTCAACCAACTCGACCACAGTCTGGTCCAGCTCGGCGCTCTGCATCTGGCTGGCCACCGCCCGCTTCCAGATCAGCTCGTAGAGCCGCAGCTGGGGCCCGGAGATATACTGCGCCGCATCCTGCGGGCGCAGGCCCACATCGGTGGGGCGCACCGCCTCATGCGCCTCCTGCGCATTCTTGGCCTTTGTCGCGTATTCACGCGCGGCGCCGGGCAGGTAATCCGGCCCGAACTCGCTCTTCACATGGTCGCGAATGGCCATGATCGCATCGCGCGACATCTGCACGCCATCGGTTCGCATATAGGTGATCAGGCCCACCGTCTCGCCGGCAATCTCCACACCCTCATAAAGCTGCTGCGCCAGGCGCATGGTGGCCTGCGCGCCCATGCCCAGCTTGCGCGAGGCTTCCTGCTGCAGGGTGGAGGTGGTGAAGGGTGCAGGCGGGTTGCGCCGGCTGCGCTTCTTCTCCACCGAGCCCACGGCGAAGCGCGCCGCTTCCACCGCGCGCTTCGCCGCCTCGGCCAGCGCCTCGGTATTGAGGTCAAACTGGTCGAGCTTCTTGCCCTCGTGATGCGTCAGCCGGGCCGGGAAGGGGGCGCCGATGGCGGTGAGAAAGCGGCCCTCCACCGTCCAATATTCCCGCGCCTTGAACACCTCGATCTCGGCCTCGCGCTCGCAGATCAGCCGCAGCGCGACACTCTGCACCCGCCCGGCCGAGCGGCTGCCGGGCAGCTTGCGCCACAGCACCGGCGAGAGCGAGAACCCCACCAGATAATCCAGCGCGCGCCGCGCCAGATAGGCCTCGATCAGCGGCGTATCCAACTCCCGCGGATGAGCCACGGCGAATTGCACGGCGCGCTTGGTGATCTCATTGAAGGTGATGCGGCTGACCTGCACGCCCTTAAGCGCGCCAGCGCGGGCCAGCATATCCTTCACATGCCAGGAAATCGCCTCACCCTCGCGGTCAGGGTCAGTGGCGAGGTAGAGCCGCTTGGCGCCGCGCAGCGCCGAGGCGATGGCGCGCACCTGCTTCTGGCCGCGCTCATCGGCCTCCCAATCCATGGCGAAATCCTCGTCCGGGCGGACGGAGCCATCCTTGGGCGGCAGGTCGCGCACATGGCCGAAACTGGCCAGCACGGTGAAACCATCACCCAGATACTTGTTGATGGTCTTGGCCTTGGCAGGGCTTTCGACGACGAGGACGTCGGGCATCGGCATTCCAGAAAGGGGCTCGGGCGGCCCCGTCAGGAGAGCGCCACCCGGTCACCCGGCAGGGTTTGGACGCGCCCCTCCAACTCGAAATCGAACAGGATGGCGCGCAGGCTTGGGGCAGATAGCTGGCAGCGCCGGGCTAGCTCGTCAACAGAGATTGGTGTCGTGCTAAGCAATTCAAGCACTTGAGCGGCATCCGAACCGGCCTCTTCCGGCGCTTCGGGCGGCGGCTCGGGGTGTTCTGCCGGTTTGGGCCGGGGCCGAAACAGCGGCGCCGCTGCCGGTGCCTGGGGCAAAAATTCCAGCACATCGGCTGCATTTTCACATAAATGCGCGCCCTGGCGGATGAGGTCATTGGAGCCACGCGCGCGCGGATCGGCCGGGCTGCCGGGCACGGCATACAGCTCACGGCCATAATCGAGCGCGAGTCGCGCCGTGATCAGCGTGCCCGATTTTTCCATCGCCTCCACCACCACCACGCCCAGTGCGAGGCCGGCAATAATACGGTTGCGGCGGGGGAAGTGCCGGGCCTGAGGCGCGGTGCCCAGCGGCGCCTCGGTGATCAACAACCCGCCCTGATCGGCAATACGCGCCTGCAGCATGGCGTTCTCCGGCGGATAGGCGATGTCGAGCCCACCGGCGATGGCGGCAATGGTCCGCCCCTTGGCGTTGAGCGCGCCCTGATGCGCGGCGGCGTCGATGCCGCGCGCCATGCCCGAGATCACCACAATCCCCATGCCCGCCAGCTCATCGGCCAGGTCCTCAGCCACCCGGCGCCCAGCGGCAGAGGCGTTGCGCGCGCCGACAATGGCCACCGCCCGCGGCGCCAGTGCCGCGTGGTCGCCCAGGGTGAGGAGCACCGGCGGCGCATCGGGCAGCAGCGCCATCAGCGGAGGATAATCGGGCTCGCCGAGAAACAGGAAGCGCCCGCCCATCTCGGCGGTGGCGGCCATTTCCCGGGCGCAATCGGCCTCTGACGCAGCCCGGAACCGCTCGGGATGGCGCGACAGCGCGGCAATGGCAGCCCGGGCCGAGCCAAAACGCTCCAGCAGCCTCCGATAATAGGTCGGGCCGACGCCCTCGCTGCGCGCCAGCCGAAGCCGGGCCAGCGTCTCGCTCATTTGCCCTCGCCGATCCGCGGCTCGGTGCCCTTCACCAGCCGCTCGATATTCGCCTGGTGGCGCATCGCCACAAAGGCGGCGATGACCAGAATGCCAATCCCCACCGGCCCAGGGGTGACCACCACCGAGGCAATCACCGAGGCCCCCATGGCCGAGAGCGCGCCCAGCGAGGAGATTTTCCAGATCTTCGCCACGGCCAGCCAGACCGCGATGGCGATCACAAAGACCGGCCAAGCCAGGGCCAGAAACACCCCCAAGGCCGTGGCCACGCCCTTGCCGCCGCGAAAACCCAGCCAGGGTGGAAAGCAATGCCCAACCACCGCCGCCACGCCGGCAACGACATCCGGCCCCGGCCCCAGCAGCGCCCCGGCAGCCCAAACCGCAACCAGGCCCTTCAGCCCATCCAACAGCAAGGTGGCTGCGGCCAGCGCCTTATTGCCGGTGCGCAGCACATTGGTGGCGCCGATATTGCCCGAACCGATCTGCCTTATATCGCCCAGCCCCGCCGCGCGCGTCAGCAGCAGGCCAAAGGGGATGGAGCCCAGCAGCAACCCGAAAATCGCCGCCATGATGGCTTCGAGAATCATGCGGAAAACACCTTTCGGCCGGCTTTGAAAGTGGCGCTCACCCGGCCTTCGAGGGCCCGGCCATCAAAGGGGGAATTCTGCGCCTTGCCCGGCAATTGGCCATCCTTCACCTGCCAGGCACGGTCCAGGTCAAACAGCACTAGATCCGCCGGGGTGCCGACCGCCAGCCGCCCAGCCGCAATCCCCAGCAGCGCCGCGGGGCGGCAGGTCAGCATGGCCAGCGCCGGCAGCAGGGCGATATCGCCCGCATGCACCCGCGCCAGCGTCACCGCCAACAGCGTGGCCAGCCCCGCGCCGCCGGCCTCGGCCTGGGCAAAGGGCAGGCGCTTATCATCGGCATCGCGCGGCTGATGGTCGGAGACGATGGCATCGATCGTGCCATCCGTCAGGCCCGCCACCACGGCGCGGCGCTCCTCCTCCGGCCGCAGCGGCGGGCTGAGCTTGGCATAGCTGCGATAGCCGGTGATGGCGTTCTCGTTCAGGTCGAAATAGGGCGGCGCGGTGTCGCAGGTGACCGCAAGGCCCTCCGCCTTTGCAGCCCGGATCAACCCCAGCGCCGCAGCGGTGGAAACGCGCGAAAAATGCACATGCCCGCCGCTCAGCCGCGCCAGGGCGATATCGCGCGCCACCATCATCGCCTCCGCCGCCATCGGAATGCCGGGCAGGCCCAGGCGGGTGGCCAATTCGCCCTCGGTGGCCGCGCCATGCGCCAGGCTCGGCTCCTCCGGATGCTGCACAATGAAGGTGCCAAAGGCGCGGGCATAGCTGAGGGCGAGGCGCATGGTCCGCGCCGAGGCAATGGCATGGGCGCCATCGGTGAAAGCCACCGCCCCCGCCTCGCGCAGCAGGCCGAATTCGGAAAGCTCCATGCCCTTGAGCCCGCGCGTGGCGGCGGCATAGGGCAGGATGGTCAGGCTGCCGGTCGCCTCGCCGCGTCGGGCGATGAATTCGACCAAAGCGGGGTCGTCCAGCACCGGCTGGGTATCGGGCAGCGCGCAAATGGTGGTGATGCCGCCCGCCGCCGCCGCCAGCGCGGCGGAGGCAATGGTCTCCCGATGCTCCGCCCCCGGTTCACCCAGGGCGGCGCGCATATCGATCAGCCCGGGGGCGAGGCATTGGCCACCGGCATCGAGCCTCTCGGCGCCATCGGCCGCGCCGCCGGTCAAGGAGGCAATCCGGCCATTCTCGATCAACAGCGCGCCCAGGCTATCGAGCCCTGAGGCGGGGTCGATCAGCCGGGCATTGTGGATGAGCAGTGGCGCAGGAATCATGACCCGTAAGGTGTCATGGCGGCAGCCTATTGACCAGCAGGGTTACCCTGCCTTCCCCGCCAGCAGCTTTTCCATAAAGACCCGCGCAAACCCAGCCTGTTGCTCGCGATGCGTCTCGCGAAAGCCCAGCCGCGTATAGAGCGCGATATTCTCGACCATTTTTTCGTTGGTATAGAGCCAAAGGCGGGTTTGCCCGCGCCGAAGCGTCTCGGCCTCGGCAAAACCGATCATGGCGCGGCCATGGCCCTTGCCACGCGCGGCTTCAGCCACGGCGATATTGTCGAGCAACAGCCCCTCTGCCGTGTCCTCCAGCACCAAAGCGCCCATGGCCACGCTATCCTGCTCCAGCAGCCAGGCCTGGCCGGCGGCGATTCGCGCTTCGTAATCATCGCCCATCGGCGCCGGTTCGCGGCCCATGCGAGGCACGTAATGGGCATAGGCGGCGCGAACCAGGGCGCGCAGGGTGGCCGCATCCCCAGGCCGGGCCGGCCGCAGGCTCAACCGTTGCGCCTCAGCCCACGGGCCAGCACATCCAGCACCGCCATGCGCAAGGCCACACCCATTTCCACCTGTTCGCCGATCACCGAGCGCGTCGGATGATCGGCAATGGCGCTATCGATCTCGATGCCGCGATTCATCGGCCCCGGATGCATCACGATGGAATCCGGCTTGGCAAAGCTCAGCTTCTCGGCATCAAGGCCATAGAACCGAAAAAATTCACGCGCACTCGGCACTAGGCCGCCCGCGGCCATGCGCTCGCGCTGCAACCGCAGCATCATCACCACATCCGCACCCGCCAGGCCCTTGCGCATGTCATGGAACACGCTGACCCCCAGCCGCCCCACCTCGGCCGGCAGCAAGGTGGGCGGGGCCACCAGCCGCACCTCGGCCCCCATGGCGCTGAGCAGGTGGATATTCGAGCGCGCCACGCGGGAATGGCTGATATCGCCGCAAATGGCGACCACAAGATTGCGCAAATCACCCTTGTGGCGGCGAATCGTCAGCGCATCGAGCAGCGCCTGGGTGGGGTGTTCATGCGTGCCATCACCCGCATTGATCACCGCGGCACTCACCTTCTGCGCCAGCAGCGCCGGCGCGCCGGATTGGCCGTGGCGCACCACCAGCAAATCGGTGTTCATGGCGTTGAGGGTGCTGGCGGTGTCCAGCAGGGTCTCGCCCTTGTTCACGCTCGAATTCGACACCGACATATTAATGACATCAGCGCCCAGCCGCTTGCCGGCGATCTCGAAACTGGTGCGGGTGCGGGTGCTGTCCTCGAAGAAGAGGTTGATCAGAGTGCGGCCGCGCAACAGGTCGCGCTGGGTCTTGCCCTGGCGGTTGAGCAGGGCATAGCTCTCGGCCAAATCAAGAAGAGCCGCGATATGTGGCGCCTCAAGCCCCTCAATCGCAAGGAGATGGCCGCCGGGGAGGATGGGATAGGAGAAGCTCACAAGGCGCGAGCCTAGCCTGCGCCGGGCGACGAAGGAAGGCCGGGCCGCCGCCTGAAATCCTCAGGGCTGCTCAGAGGCCCGCGTGGCATCCAGCGCGGCCTGCAACGTATAGGCCGCCGCCGCGGCATCCACCACCTGCGCCCGCCGCGCCCTGGTCATATCCATCTCCTGCACCAGCATGCGGTTCACCGCGCTGGAGGAAAGCCGCTCATCCCACAAAGCCACCGGCAGGCCGCAGGCCCCGCCCATGGCCATGGCCCAATCCTTCGCCGCCTGCGCCGCCGGGCCAAAACTGCCATCCATCCCCAGCGGCAGGCCCACCAGCAGCCCGCCCACCCCCTCTTTGGCGGCGATTTTCGCCACCTCCGCCGCATTGCTCGCCAGTTTTCCCCGCGCAATCGCGCCATAGGGCGAGGCCAGCATCAGCGAGACATCGCTCAGCGCCAGGCCAATGGTCTTCGAGCCAGGGTCGAGCCCCAGAATCCGCGCATCGCGCTTCAGGCTTGCACGCAGTTGCAGCATGGTGAACAAGGCCATGCTTGAGCTTATGCCCTGAGGACACCGCACTGTCATGAGCGTGGATATCGCCACCATCAAACGCGTCGCCACTTTAAGCCGCATCCATGTCGAGCCTGCGGCGCTGCCCGGCCTGGCGCAGGAAATCAACGCCATCCTGGGCTGGATCGAGCAATTATCCGAGGTCGATACCACGGGCGTGGAGCCCATGGCCGGCGGCGGGGCCACGGCTTTGCGCTGGCGTGATGATGTGGTGACCGATGGCGGCCAGGCCGAAGCCGTCCTGGCCAATGCGCCGGACCGCGAGGGCGAGTATTTCGGCGTGCCGAAGGTGGTCGAATAATGCGCCCGACCGATCTTTCCCTCGCCCAGGCCCGCCTGGCACTCGATGCCCGGCAAATTTCTGCGCGCGAGCTGACCCAGGCCTATCTGGATGCCATCGCCGCACTCAATCCGCGCCTGAACGCATACATCACCGTCACCGCCGAAGCCGCGCTCACCGCCGCCGATGCCGCCGACCAGAAACTGGCGGCCGGCCAGGGCGGGCCGCTGGAGGGCATTCCCCTCGGCATCAAGGATTTATTCTGCACGGCAGGCACCCGCACCACGGCGGCCAGCCGCATTCTGGGCGATTTCACCCCGCCCTATGAGAGCACCATCACCCGGCAGTTGCTGCGCGATGGCGCGGTGTTTCTGGGCAAGCTGAACCTCGATGAATTCGCCATGGGGTCGTCCAACGCCACCTCCGCCTTCGGGCCGGTGGAAAACCCCTGGTCGCGCCGCAATGACCCCGATACCCGTCTGGTGCCCGGCGGCTCCTCCGGCGGTTCGGCCGCGGCGGTGGCGGCGCGCCTCGCGCTCGGCGCCACGGCGACCGATACCGGCGGCTCCATCCGCCAGCCCGCAGCGTTTTGCGGCGTGGCCGGCATCAAGCCGACCTATGGCCGCTGCTCGCGCTTTGGCGTGGTCGCCTTCGCCTCCTCGCTCGACCAGGCCGGGCCAATCGCCCGCGATGTGATGGATTGCGCCGTTCTGCTGCGCTCCATGAGCGGCTTCGACCCGCAGGACAGCACCAGCGTCGATATGGCAGTGCCCGATTTCGCCGCCGCCGTGGGCCGTGGGGTGCGCGGCATGCGCATTGGCATCCCGCGGGAATACCGCATGGCGGGCATGCCGGCCGAGATCGAGGCGCTCTGGCAGCAGGGCATCGCCTGGCTGCGCGATGCGGGGGCGAGCATCGTCGATGTCTCGCTGCCGCACACCAAATACGCGCTGCCAACCTATTATATCGTAGCGCCGGCCGAGGCCTCCTCCAACCTCGCCCGCTATGATGGCGTGCGCTTCGGCGCCCGGGTGCCCGGTGCAGACCTGACGGAGCTTTACGAAAAAACCCGCGCCGCCGGCTTCGGCGCCGAGGTGCAGCGCCGCATCATGATCGGCACCTATGTGCTGAGTGCTGGTTATTACGACGCCTATTACCTCAAGGCGCAGCAGGTTCGCGCCCTGATCAAGCGCGATTTCGACCTGGCCTGGGCGCAATGCGACGCGCTGCTAACGCCCGCCACGCCCTCCGCCGCCTTCGGGTTGGATGAGAAACAGGATGACCCTGTGGCGATGTATCTGAACGACGTCTTCACCGTGACCGCCAATCTGGCCGGCCTGCCCGGCATGGCGGTGCCGGCCGGGCTCGACGGCCAGGGCCTGCCGCTCGGCCTGCAGATCATCGGCCAGCCCTTCGATGAGGAAGGCGTTTTCGCAGTGGCCGGCGCGGTGGAGCGCGCGGCCGGCTTTTCGGCACGTCCAGGGGTGATCGCATGACCTATATGATCGGAGACTGGGAACTCGTCATCGGCCTGGAAGTCCATGCCCAGGTGACGTCACAGGCAAAGCTCTTCTCGGGCGCCGCCACCGCCTTCGGCGCCTCGCCCAATTCCCAGGTGTCGTTCATCGATGCCGGCTTCCCCGGCATGCTGCCCTCAATCAACGCCGAATGCGTGGCCCAGGCCGTGCGCACCGGCCTCGGCCTGAACGCCCAGATCAACCTCTGGTCGCGCTTCGACCGAAAGAACTATTTCTACGCCGACCTGCCGCAGGGCTATCAGATCAGCCAATTCGCCCACCCCATCGTGGGCACCGGCGAAATCGAGATCACCCTCGATGATGGCACGAAGAAAACCATCGGCATCACCCGCCTGCATCTCGAACAGGATGCCGGCAAGTCGCAGCACGACCAGCACCCGAGCAAATCCTTCATCGACCTCAACCGCTCCGGCGTGGCGCTCATGGAGATCGTCTCCGAACCCGATATGCGCAGCCCCGAAGAGGCCGGCGCCTATGTCGCCAAACTGCGGCAAATCCTGCGCTATCTCGGCACTTGCGATGGCAATATGGACGAAGGCTCGATGCGCGCCGACGTCAATGTCTCCGTCCGCAAACCCGGCGAGGGCTTCCGCACCCGCTGCGAAATCAAGAACGTCAACTCGGTCAAATTCGTCATGCAGGCCGTCGAGGTCGAAGCGCGACGCCAAATCGACGTCTGGGAATCCGGCAAGGAAGTCCATCAGGAAACCCGCCTCTTCGACACCGCCCGCGGCGTCACCCGCTCCATGCGCTCGAAAGAAGACGCGCATGATTACCGCTACTTCCCCGACCCCGACCTCCCCCCCCTGGTGCTCGATGCCGGCTGGGTGGAGCAACTCAAAGCCAGCCTGCCCGAACTGCCCGACGCCCGCCGCGCCCGCTACGTCGCCATGGGCCTCACCCCCTATGACGCGCATGTGCTCACACTCGACCGTGAGACGGCGGTGTTCTTCGAGACCATGGCCCGCGGCCGCGATGCCAAGCTGGCCGCCAATTGGCTCACCGGCGATTACTTTGCCGCCCTTAACCGCCTCAAGCGCGACATCGCCGACCCCCCGGTCAGCGCCGAACACATGGGCGAATTGCTCGACCTGATCGCCGATAAGACGCTCTCCGGCACCATCGCCAAGCAAGTCTTTGAGCACATGCTCTCCGGCGAGGGCGCGCCCGCCGCCATCGTCGAAGCCCGCGGCCTCAAACAGGTGACCGATACCGGCGCCATCGAGGCCGCCATCCGCGCCGTGATGGAGGCCAATGCCGACAAACTGGCGGAATACCGCTCGGGCAAGGAAAAGCTCTTTGGCTTCTTCGTGGGGCAGGTGATGAAGGCCATGGCGGGCAAGGGTAACCCGGCGGCGGTGAATGAACTGCTGAAGGCCATGCTGGCGGGGTAAGGGCGCGGCCTTGGGGAAGGCTCTGCCTTCCCCAAACCCCATCCGCCAAGGGTCTTAAACCCTTGGATCCCATGATTTACTCAATGGCGGTCCAGGGGTCCCTGACCCCTGGTGGGAGGGGTCCGGGGAGGGCAAGGCCCTCCCTGGGTTCACGCTCAAACCTTCCCCAAACCCCATCCGCCAAGGGTCTTAAACCCTTGGATCCCATGATTTAC
>NZ_JBBARU010000015.1:46447-50952 GCF_040399605.1 Rhodovarius sp.
TCAATGGCGGTCCAGGGGTCCCTGACCCCTGGTGGGAGGGGTCCGGGGAGGGCAAAGCCCTCCCTGGTTCACCCCCTCAATCCCCAGGCCGAACCTTCCGCAAAGCCTTGGTCCGGCTATCCTTAGCCTTCCCATCCAACCGCCGTTCCTTGCTACCCTTGGTAGGCTTGGTCGGCCTCCGCTTGGGCGGCGGCGGCGCCGCAGCCTCCCGCAACAAGGCCAGCAATTTCTCCAGCGCATCCTCGCGGTTGCGCTCGCGTGAGCGAAACCGCTGCGCCGAAATAATCAGCACCCCATCATTGGTCAGCCGCGAGCCCGCGAGTTTCTCCGCCCGCGCCTTCACCTCATCGGGGATCGAGGCCGAGTGCCGCAGGTCAAAGCGCAGCTGGACCGCGGTCTCCACCTTATTGACATTCTGCCCACCAGGCCCCGAGGCGCGGAGGAAATCCTCATGCAGCTCGGCCTCGTTGAGATGGATACGGCGGGTGACTTCGATCACGGGCCGAGCAATGGCGTGGCCGGCATGTCGTCCTTCAGCGCCACCCCCGTCGCCCCCAGCCCCTGCGCCGCCGCCAGCAGCCAGGCCAGTTTCTGCGCCGCCTCCAGCGCCGAAAGCCCGCCGGGGCGGATATTGCTGATGCAGTTGCGCTCGGCATCGCTGCGGCCAATGCGCGGCGCCCAGGTCAAATACAGGCCGAGCGAATCCTGCGCCGAAAGCCCCGGCCGCTCGCCGATCAGCACCGCCACCGCCGCCGCCCCCATCGCTTCGCCAATGGCATCGCCCAGCGCCACCCGCGCCTGCAGCGCCACCACCACCGGCCCAATCGGCAGGCCGAGCAGCGGCCGCGCCGCCTCCATCACCGCCGGCGCCTGCGCCGCCACGCCCGTGGCGCAGAGCCCATCAGCCACCACAAAGACCAGCGCCCCCGGGGCCGCAGGCAATACCGTCCCCTCGGCCAATTTCCGCCCCAAATCGGGCCGCAGCAGATATTCCCGCCTATCCCGCGCCTGGCTGCGCACCGTCACATCGCCAATAAGCGCCGCCTCGGACCACACCGCATCCCGCGCCTGGGCATGCGCCGCCTGAAAGGCCAGATGCGCCGCGGTGGGCTGGGCCACGCCCACCCGGCCCAGCGCCACCCGTGCCATGGTGTGGCGCCGCAATTCCAGGGCATTGCTCACAGCCCGATCAACGCCGGTGACAGCGCCTCCGGAATCGCATCACCGCCGAGCCCCATGCGCGCCATCCAGGCTTCGAATTCCGGTGCGGCGGTCTTGCCCAGCGCGGCGCGGGCGAAAAGCCCGTCATGAAAGGAGGTGGATTGATAGGCCAGCATCACATCATCGGCGCCCGGCACGCCCATGATGTAATTCACCCCGGCCACCGCCAGGCAGGTGAGCAGCGCATCCATGTCATCCTGATCCGCCTCGGCATGATTGGTGTAGCAAACATCAACCCCCATCGGCAGGCCGAGCAGCTTGCCGCACATATGGTCTTCCAACCCCGCGCGAAGAATCTGCTTGCCATCATAGAGGTATTCCGGCCCGATAAACCCCACCACCGAATTGACCAGCAGCGGCGCGTATCGCCCAGCCACGGCATAGGCCCGGCATTCAATGGTCTGCTGGTCCACACCGCGATGCGCATTGGCCGAGAGCGCGCTGCCCTGGCCGGTTTCAAAATACATCACATTGGCACCGGGGTGGCGGGCGCTTGCAGCGTCATGCGCCTCGGCCAGCAAGCCGAGGGAGACGCCAAAACTCTCATTCACCCCCTGCGTGCCGCCGATGGACTGAAACACCAGATCCACCGGCGAACCCCGCTCCAGCGCCAGCATGGTGGTGGTGATATGGCTGAGCACGCAGCATTGGGTGGGGATATCAAACCGCCCCCGCACCATGTCCAGCATCTCCAGCAGGCGCTGCACGGTCTCGATATTATCGGTGGCCGGGTTCACCCCGATGCAGGCATCCCCCGCGCCCAGCAGCAGCCCATCCAGCACGCTCGCGGCCACGCCGCGGGCATCATCGGTGGGGTGATTGGGCTGCAACCGGATGGAGAGGGTGCCCCGAAGCCCCAGCGTATTGCGAAACCGGGTGACCACCCGCGCCTTGGCGCCCACGGCGATGAGGTCACTCACCCGCATGATCTTGGCCACGGCGGCGACCATTTCCGGGGTGAGGCCAAGGCCCGACACATCCTCGGCCGCCAGCAGAAAATCCCGCAACCCGCCCACTGTGAGGTGCGAAACCCGGGCGAAAGCCGCGCGGTCATGGCCATCGATGATCAGCCGGGTGACATCATCATCCTCGTAGGGGATCACCGCCTCATTGAGGAAGGCCCCAAGCGGCAAATCCGCCAGCGCATATTGCGCCGCCACCCGCTCCGCCGCGCTCTCCGCCGCCAATCCCGCCAGCGCATCGCCCGAGCGTAGCGGCGTGGCCCGCGCCAGCAGGGTGGCGAGATTGTCAAAATTATAGCGGGTTCCGCCGAGGGCGTGCGCGAAGGGCATGGCACGGCTTCTTTACCGTGGAAGCCCAAGCCAGCGCCAGCGGCTTGCGCGCACCGAGCCCTCGGGTGATCCTGCTGCCAATAGCCGCGAGGAAACCGATGCAGCGCAGTGATTTGGAGGCCGCCCCGCGTGCCTCCGCCGATTGGCCCGACAGGATCTATGACCTGCTCAAGGCCTATAACGTCAAACAAGTGGCCCTGGTGCCCGATGCCGGCCATTCGCGCCTCATCAAGCGCTGCTTGGCCGATAACGAAATGCGCGTGGTGACTCTGACCACC
This sequence comes from Rhodovarius sp., assembly GCF_040399605.1. Lineage (NCBI taxonomy): Bacteria > Pseudomonadati > Pseudomonadota > Alphaproteobacteria > Acetobacterales > Roseomonadaceae > Rhodovarius > Rhodovarius sp. The sequence goes on from NZ_JBBARU010000015.1 coordinate 49,239, forward strand.
GAGGAAGAGGGCATTGCCATGATGTCCGGCGCCTGGCTGGGCGGCCAGCGCGGCGTGCTGCTCATGCAAAGCTCGGGCGTGGGCAATTGCATCAATATGCTCAGCCTGGCCACGCTGCACCGCACGCCCATGCCCATGCTCGTGACGATGCGCGGCGATTTTGGCGAGTTCAACCCGGCCCAGGTACCGATGGGCCAGGCCACTCAGCCGGTGCTGGAGGCCATGGGCACGCTGGTCAACCGCGCCGATTCGCCGGACGACATCGCCGCCTGCGTCGAGGCCACGCTGAAATTCGCCTATAACACCTATCGCCCGACCGCGACCTTGATCGGCCAGCGCGTCATCGGCGCCAAGACCTTCGGGAAGGACTGACCCATGCTCTCTCCCAATGGAAAGCTGCACCGCCGCGCGCTCGTCGCCGCCGTGCTCGAGGGCCGTGGCGACATGGCGGTGATCGCGGGCCTGGGCGCCCCGGCCTGGGACATCACCGCGGTGGGCGATACGGCGCTGAACCTCCCCCTCTGGGGCGGCATGGGCGGGGCGGCGATGATCGGCCTCGGCCTCGCCTTGGCCCAGCCGGAGCGCCGCGTGCTGGTCATCACCGGCGATGGCGAAATGCTGATGGGGGTGGGTTCGCTCGCCACCATCTCGGTGCAGGCGCCCAAGAACCTCTCCATCCTGGTCTGCGACAACGAGCATTACGGCGAGACCGGCATGCAGGAAACCGCAACCGGCCATGGTGTGGACCTCGTGGCCATGGCGCGCGGTGCGGGCATCAAGCACACCATGTTCGTCACCAAACCCGATGAGGTGGCGGGGCTGCGGGCGGCGATCCATGCCGGTGCTGGGCCATTCTTCGCGGTGGCCAAGATCGATGCCGAAACCCTGCCCTTGGTCCTGCCCCCGCGTGAGGGCGTGATCCTGCAAAGCCGTATGCGTGAGGCCATTCTCGGCCCCGCTGCCAATTTGGAATAATTCCATGCCTCATGTCGTCTTCCTGCGCGGCGTTCATCCCGATGCCACGGCACGCCTCGATGCCGAGCCGGGCTTCACCCATGAGACGGTGGATCCCTCAAACCCCGCGGCGCTGGCCGCCGCCATGGCGAAGGGCGAGGCCATTGTGGTGCGCGCCACGCCGATCAATGAGGAATTTCTGGCCCTCTCGCCCAAGCTCTCGATCGTGGCGCGCCATGGCGTGGGCTATGATCAGGTGGATGTGCCCGCACTCACCAAGCGGGGCATTCCGCTCACCGTCACGGCCTATGCCAATGCGCTGAGCGTGGCGGAGCATGCGCTGATGCTCATGCTGAACCTGGCCAAGCAAACCAAGATCTTCGACACCAATACCCGGGCGCAAAAATGGTCCAGCGTGGATGCGCCCATCTGCTGGGATCTCTCGGGCCAGACGGTGCTGGTGCTGGGCTTTGGCCGCATCGGCGGGCGGGTGACCCGGCTTTGCGCCGCCTTTGGCATGAATGTGCTGGTGCATGACCCCTATGTGGCGCGCAACACCATCATTGGCGCCGGTTTTACCCCGGTGAAGCTGGAGGAAGGGCTGGCGGCGGCTGATTTCGTCACCGTGCATTGCCCCTCCAACAGCGAGACGCGGGGCATGGTGAATGCGGAATTCCTCGGCGGCATGAAGAATGGGGCCCGCTTCATCAACACCGCGCGTGGTACCTTGGTGGATGAGGCTGCGCTGGCGGCGGCGCTG
>NZ_JBBARU010000016.1:0-23842 GCF_040399605.1 Rhodovarius sp.
CTAGGAGGAAACTGAGTTTCCTCCACCTTCGATTGATTATTGGTTTTAGGCTTTAATTCGTCCAAACGAAATTTTTATATTTTAGAAATATTATTTATTGCTGATCCAACTGTTCCGTACGGAACAGTCTATCAAAAATATCAAAGCCCCGGGAAAACCGTCGACATACATGTCGACCCTGGTGGGAGAGCGCGAGAGGGCAAAGCCCGGGCAAAGCCCTTTCGCTCTTACCCCCCGCATTCAGCGGTTTAGGCCGCCGGCTCGCGCTCGGCCATGCGGGCATTCAGCCCCAGAATCCGCACCAGGCGCCGCCCGGCGCGCTGGGCTGGTGGCATGGCGTGCCAGGCCAGGAACTCCTCCATGATCACCTCGGTGATGCTGGCCATTTTCGCCGCCCTTGCGGCAGCGGCCGAGTAGAAACCCAGCTCCTCCAACTCGCCGCTGCTGATGATATTGCCGCGCACGGCGTCAGCCGGGGCGATCAGGAAGCGGGCGTTGAAGCGCATCGGCCGCGATGTGGGGGTGACGGCGCGGCAGAGGTAGTCCAGCACTGAGAGATCGGGCGGCTCGCCGAGGCAAAGCCCGGTCTCCTCCTGCAATTCGCGCGCGGCGGCCATGGCGCAGGCGCGGGCCAGTCGCGCCGTGCCGACGCGCGATAATGCGGCCAGCACCTCGGGCCGCAATTCCGCCGTGGCGGCGGCGCGGGCATCGCCGGGGTCCACCCTGCCGCCTGGGAAGACCATGACATCGGGCATGAAGCGCAGGGCCTTGTTGCGCCGTCCCATCAGCAATTCGGGGCCATCCTGGCCATCGCGCCAGACCAGGATGGAGGCGGCATGGCGCGGGCGGACCGGGCGGCGGGCGCGGCCGGCGACATCGGCACCACCGGGATTGTCGAAGGGCTCTTTAGTCAAGCGCAAAGCCACGATGGCGCAGCCAGGCGCGGAAGCCCGCCCGCTCCGGCACGCCCAATTGGCGCGAGGCATTGGCGGACCAGGTTTCCGAGGCCGGGCCAAAGACTTCTGGGTAGCGCGGCTTTCCGGGCGGGCGCAGCGCGTCATAGGGCGCCAGGGCGGCTTCGAGGCCGCTGTCATCATAGGTCTCACGATGCACCACCACCGATGGCGGCAGGCGGGGCGAGACTTTTTCGCGCGCTTCGGGCCAGCCCAGGCTCAGGCCGGCCACTGGGAAGACGCCTTTGGGCAGGGCCAGAAGCGGGGCGATTTTTTCGTTGTGGTTGCGGACATAGCTGATCGGGCAAGTGCCCAGGCCCGCAGCCTCGGCGGCGAGGATGGCATGGGCCATGGCGCTGGCGGCATCCACCGTGCAGTTGAGGAAGGTGTCCATATTGTTGTTGGCGTGTTCGCGGTCGTGGATGTCGCATATGCGCTGGCCGCGGCGCATATCGCCGCAGAAGATCAGCAGCACTGGGGCGGCGGCGATCCAGGGCATGGTGCCGATCCAGCCGGCGATCGCAGCAATTTTGGCCCGGTCCCGCAGCAGGATGATGGAATATTGCTGCAGGTCGGATTTGCTGGGGGAGGATTGCGCCGCCGCCAGTACGGTGTTGAGCAGCGCCTCGTCCAGCGGCTTATCCGCATATTTGCGGGTCACGCGGCGGTCGAGGATCATCGCCAGCCCGGCGGGGATATCCGCCGGGGCTTCGAAAGGCAGCGCGCCGAAGCGCGCCTTGAGTAAATCGCTCACACGGGGTCCCAGGAGAAGACATCGCCCGAGCGTTCCATCGGCACGAAGCCGGAGCGGAAGGCGGGCAGCGCGATCTCGGCGATTTTTTCCGGGGTCCAGCCATTTTCGCTGTGCACCGAGCGGATCGGCCGGTTCTGGCTGAACAGGAACAACTCGTGCATGCGCGGCGCGAAGATCTGGCCGGTGACCTCCTTCGCGGCGTCGGAGGCGAGGAAGACGGCGAGTGGTGCGTTCTTCTCCGGGCCCATCTTCTGGATGCGCTCGACGCGGGCCTTTTGTTCCGGCGTCTCGGCGGGGATGGAGGAGGTCATACGGCTCCAGGCGAAGGGCGCGAGGCAGTTGGAGCGGACATTGTAGCGCTTCATGTCGAGCGCGATGGATTTGCTCAGCGCCACGATGCCCAGCTTGGCGGCGGAGTAATTCGCCTGGCCGAAATTGCCGATCAGCCCGCTGGTGCTGGTGATGTGCACAAAGGAGCCGCTCTCCTGCTTACGGAAATATTCGGCGGCGGCGCGGCTGACGAAGAAGCTGCCATTGAGGTGAACATTGATGACGCTCAGCCATTCCTCGGGCGTCATGCGGTGAAAAATCTGGTCGCGCAGGATGCCGGCATTGTTCACCACGATATCGACGCGGCCAAAGGCGTCGATCGCGGTTTTGATGATGCCCTGGGCGTTTTCCCATTCGGCCACGGATTGGGTGTTGATCACCGCCTGGCCGCCGCCCTGCTCGATAATGGCCTTGGTGCCCTCGGCGGGGCTGGTGGAGAAACCATCGCCGCCCAGCGAGGCGCCGATATCGTTGATCACCACCTTCGCACCGGCGGCCGCCATGGCGATGGCGATCTCACGGCCAATGCCGCCGCCGGCACCGGTGACGATGGCGACTTTTCCCTCAAGCATCATGATCTGCGTATTCCTGCCCATTGATTGGTCAGATCAGCCTAGACGGGCGCTTGCGCGGCGTGAAGCCGCCTTGCCCCGGCGGACGGAAACAAGCAGTTTGGGGGTATGGCATTGGTCTCCCTTGAAGTCGTCGGCAAAACCTATCGCGGGCGCTCTGGCGCCTATGAGGCGGTGCGCGATTTTTCGCTCGAATTGGCGGAGGGTGAATTTTTCTGCCTGCTGGGCACCTCGGGCTGTGGCAAGACCACGGTGCTGAACATGCTGGCTGGGTTTGAGGCGCCGACGGCGGGGCGCATTACCCTCGATGGCCGGCCGGTGAGCAAACCCGCAGCCGAGCGCGGCGTGGTGTTTCAGGGCACCGACAGCCTGTATGACTGGCTGAACGCGCGGGATAATATTGCCTTTGGTTTGCGGCTAGCCGGGGTGGGCCGGGCCGAGCGCCGCGCCGTGGCCGAGCGGTTTTTGGCCCTGGTGGGCCTGGCCGGGGCGGGCGACAAGCACCCGGCGGAGCTGTCGGGGGGGATGAAGCAGCGCATTCAGATCGCCCGCGCCCTGGCCAATAACCCGCGCATGCTGCTGATGGATGAGCCCTTTGGTGCGCTGGATGCGATGACGCGCAATATCCTGCAGGCCGAACTCACCCGGATTTGGCAGGAGGCGCGCAAGACGGTGCTCTTCATCACCCATGATATTGAGGAGGCCTGCGCGCTGGCCACGCGAATCGGCGTGATGAAGCGGGGCCCGGGCGGCACGCTGAAAACCGTGGTGCCGGTTGATCTGCCCTTTCCGCGTGACCGCACCTCGGATGCTTTCATGGCGATTTTTCGCCATGTGCATGCCGCCATTCGTGAGGAAATTGTCGCGGCATGAGAGAGCGTGTGAACATCGTCGCCGGTTATCTGGCCGGCTTCGCCCTGTTGTTTCTGGTCTGGCATCTGGCGGCCGTTTTTGTGGTCAAGAGCGCGCTTTTCCCCTCGCCCATCCCGGTGTTTGTCCGGGCGCAATGGCTGATCGAGGAGAATATCCTGCAAGAGCAGATCTGGGCCTCGCTGCGGCGGATTTTGCAGGGTTTTGCCCTGGGCACGGCTTTGGGCATTCCCATTGGCCTCGCCATTGGCAGCTTCAAGCCGGTGCGGGTGCTGCTGGAGCCCTGGACGGAGTTTTTCCGCTTCATCCCGGCGGTGGCGATGATCACCGTCGCGGTCATCTGGTTTGGCATTGGTGAGGAGAGCAAGATCTTCCTCATCGCCTATACCACTATCTTCGTCATCATCATCTCGACCGCGGCCGGGGTGGGGGCGGTGGAGCGCAACAAGATTCGCGCGGCGCAGGCGCTGGGGGCGAGCCGGTTTCAGGTCTTTGCCCTGGTGGCGCTGCCGGCGACCGTGCCTTTCATTCTGACCGGCATGCGCCTGGCCATGGCCAATTCCTTTGTCACCATCGTTGCTGCCGAGTTGATTGCCAGCAATGACGGGCTGGGCAAGATGCTGTGGGATGCGAGGCTGTTCATGGAGATCAATGATATCTTCGTGGCGCTGGTCGCGCTCGGCCTGCTGGGCTTTGCTACGGATCGCTGCTTCCGCCTTGCCATCCGCGCCTTTGCCGGGCGCTATAATCCAACCATGTAGGGAGATTATCCAATGAACCGCCGCGCCCTTCTTGCCGCACCGCTCTTTGCCACGCCCATGCTCAACGCCCCGGCGCTGGCCCAGGCGCCGATTGCCATGACCATCGCCACCGGCGTCGATCCCTCCTTCGCGCCATTCTACGTGGCGCGCGAGGCAGGGATTTTCACCCGCAATGGGCTGAATGTGACGGTCAATACCGGCCCCTCGGGCTCGGCCATGGTGGCCTTCCTGGTCGGCAATCAGATCAATGCCGCCTATGGCGCCGAGCAGGCCGGCGTCTCGGCCCATTTGGTGGATCCCAATGTGGTGGCGGTGGCCGAGGGCACGGCGCTGCTGCGCTGGATCAGCGTGCTGGGGCGCAATATCGAAAATATGGAGGGGCTGAAGGGCAAGCGCGTGGGCGTGGCCCGCGGCACCGGCAGCGAGACCTTCTGGCTCTCCGTCGTGGCCAAGCTGAACCTCAACCCGGCCGATTATACCATCATTAATGTCGAGGCGCCGGAGATGGTGGCGGCCCTCGAGCGCGGCAATATCGATGCCTTCGCGGTGTGGGAGCCCTGGCCGACCCGGGCGATGCGCGCCATCCCGAATACCCGCATCCTGCTGTCCAATGACCAGGTGCAGATCGTTCGGAATTTTCTTTACATGAACAAGGGCTGGGCCGAGGCCAATGCCGAGGCGACGACCCGCTTCATGCGCTCCATGGTGGAGGCGCAGGCCTTCATCGCCGCCCAGCCGGCCGAGGCGGCGGGCCATGTCGCCCGCTTCCTGCGGCAGGACCGCGCCTTCATCGCCGAGTTGATGGGCAAGGTTGCGTACACGATGAACCTCACCGCCGACAGCGTGGGCAATATTCAACTCGCCATCGACCAGCTGCGCGGCATGAACCGGCTCTCCCGCCCGGTGACGCCGGCTGAGGTCATCTGGTCCGCCCCCCTGGCGCGGGTGGCGGCGGATAGGGTTCGGATGGGGTAAAAGGGGGCAGACAGGCGGCGCAGGAGGCGGCAAACTAGTCGAAAGACCAGAGGGAACACACCATGCGCCGCAGCCTGCCAGCCTTGTTGCTTGGCCTGATTCTAGCCTATGCCCCAGTGGCCCATGCCCAGGGCGAATGGGAGCAGGCGCGGCCGGTGCGCATTATCCTGCCCTTCCCGCCCGGAGGGGCGACCGACCTGATCGCGCGGATTTTCACCGAGCGGATCAGCCGCGATTCCCGCCACCCCTGGCTGGTGGAAAACCGCTCCGGCGCCAATGGCAATATCGGCATGCTGGCCGCGGCACAGAGCCCGGCGGATGGCTATACGCTGGGCGCCTGCACGGTGGGCAATTGCGCCATCAATGCCGCGATCTATGCCCGGATGCCGTTTGATATCGCAACCGATCTGGTGCCGGTCTTCTGGTCGGGCAGCGTGATGAACGCGCTGGTGGTGCGGCCCGATCATCCGGCGCGGGATTTCCAGGGTTTTGTCACCTGGGCGCGGGCGCAGGGGAATCGGGCGAATTTTTCTTCCTCGGGCTTTGGCGCCTCCAATCATTTGCTGGGCGAGTTTTTGAATGGCCGGCTGGGGCTTTCCATGCAGCATGTGCCGTTTCGCGGCGGCGCGCCGGGGATGCAGGCGGTGATGCAGGGGGCGACGCAAATGTTCTTCGAAAATACCCCCACGCTGATCGGCGCCATTCGCGGCGGACAATTGCGCGCGCTGGTGGTGAGCGGGCGGGAGCGTGACCCTGCCCTGCCCGATGTGCCGACGCTGGGTGAGGCCGGCATGGCCGATGCCGTGGTGGAGCCCTGGTTCGGCTATATGGCGCCGCGCGGCACGCCCGCGCATATCGTTCTGGCGCTGAACACCATGCTCAACCGCGCCAATGCCGACCCTGATGTGCAGGCCCGGCTGCGGGGGCTGGGGGCGCTGCCCGAGGGCGGGCCGCCGGAGCGCTTTGCCGCCCATGTGCGGGCAGAATTGGCGCGCTGGGCCGAGGTGGTGCGGGTGAACAACATCGAAAGGATCACCGAGTGAGCAATCCCTTCAAGGTGCTGCTCTGCCGCAAGCTGCACCCCGCCGGTATGGCGCTGCTTGATGCCCGGCCCGATGTCAGTTGCACCATCATGCATGACCCGCCGGTGGCGGAATTCCATGCCGCCCTCGCCCAGGCCGATGCCACGCTGTGCTGGCTGGAGCGGGTGGACCAGGCGGCGCTGGATGCCGCGCCCAAACTGCGCTGCGTCTCGCGCTATGGCGTGGGGTTTGACACGGTGGATGTGGCCGCCTGCACCGCGCGCGATGTGGCGGTGATGGTGGCCAATGGCAGCAATGATCTCTCGGTGGCCGAGCATGCGCTGATGCTGATGCTGGCAGTGGCGCGCCGCGCCGCGCAGCATGATCGGCATATTAAATCCGGTGGCTGGTGGCCGCCAGCGGGGCCTGAGATGGTGGATCTGGCGGGGAAATCCCTTCTGGTGGTGGGCTATGGCAGGATTGGCGCCCGGGTGGCGCGTTATGGGCAGGCCTTGGGGATGAAGGTCTCGGTGCTGGATCCATTCTGGCGGCCCTCGCGCCTGGCGGCCGAGGGGGTGACCCCGGCGCGTGACCTGCATGCGGCGCTGGCTGAGGCCGATGTGGTCAGCCTGCATTGCCCGCTGCGGCCCGATACCAAGCACCTGATGAATGCGGCGGCCTTTGCCGCGCTCAAGCCCGGCGCGATTGTGGTGAACACCGCGCGCGGGCCGGTGGTGGATGAGGTGGCGCTGCTCGCAGCGCTCAATGCCGGGCGGCTGCATGGCTTTGGCGCCGATGTGCTGGAGGTGGAGCCACCCGCTGGCCCGCACCCCCTCTTTGCCCACCCCAATGTGCTGCTCAGCCCACATAATGCCGCCAGCACCGAAGAAGGGCTGGCGCGCATGGCCAGGATTGCGGCGCAGAATATTCTGGATTGCCTGGATGGCCGGCCGGATACGGCGATGATGGTCAATCCGGAATTGGCGGCGAGGGGCTGAGGGCGGCGACCGCTGCGGCGATGGTGAGAAACCCTTTGGAGGCTGCGCAAAACGAATGGCGAGGGGGAAGAAGATCGAGGGGCTTTGCCCCTCGAGCCCCCCATCAAACCCTGGGATCAAACATCTACCGCGCGCGCTCGATGCAGTAATCGACCACTGCCGCCATGGCTCGCTTCTCGGCCGAATCGGCGAAGGGTTCCAGTGCCGCGAGGGCGGCCGCGCCATAATCGCGGGCGCGGGAAAAGGTCTCGGCCAGGGCACCGTGGCAGGTGATCAGGCGCTGCGCCTCGGCGAAATCATCTGCGGTCTGCTCGCCCTCTTCGAGGGTGCGGCGCCAGAAGGCCAGTTCTGCCTCATCGGCGCGGGCGATGGCCACCAGCACGGGGAGCGAGATTTTGCCCTCGCGGAAATCATCGCCCACGGTTTTGCCCAGCACCGCCTGATCGGCCGAATAATCCAGCGCGTCATCAACCAGTTGGAAGGCAACGCCGAGATTGCGGCCAAAGGCGTCCAGCGCCTCCTCCTCTGCGGCGGGGCGGTTGGCCACCACGGCGCCGAGCCGCGCGGCGGCGGCGAAGAGGGCGGCGGTCTTGCCGTGAATCACCTCAAGATACTGCGCCTCGGTGGTGGCGATGTCGTTTTGCGTCATCAATTGCAGCACCTCGCCCTCGGCGATGGTGGCGGTGGCGCCGGAGAGGATGGCCATGACCGGCAGCGAGCCATCGGCGATCATCAATTGGAAGGCGCGGGCGAAGAGGAAATCGCCCACCAGCACCGAGGCCTGGTTGCCGAACAGCGCATTGGCCGAGGCCTGGCCACGGCGCAGCGCGCTTTCATCCACCACATCATCATGCAGCAAGGTGGCGGTGTGGATGAATTCCACGCAGGCGGCGAGCACCACATGGCGCCCGCCGGCCGGGTCGTAGCCGCAAAGCCGGGCGGCGGCCATGGCGAGCAATGGCCGCAGGCGCTTGCCGCCGGCAGCGATAAGATGGGCGGCCAATTGCGGGATGAGCGCCACCGGGCTGTCCATCCGGGCCATGATGACGCGGTTGCAGGCCTCGATATCGTCGCGCAGCAGCGTCATCAACGCCGTCAGCGCATCCTCGTTTTTGGGCATGGTGTCCATGCTCACCGCTGCACCCAGGGCAGGCCCGCAGCTTTCCAGCCGGCCGCCTGGCCGCGATGGCCATCACGGTCCACCGGGCCTTCGAAGCCATCGGCCACGTTGAACACCGCCGCATAGCCGGCGGCCTGGGCGGCCTGGGCGGCGGCGAGGCTGCGCGCGCCGGAGCGGCAGATGAAATAGACCCGGTGCTCGGGCAGCACGCCCCCCTTGCGCAGCGCCTCGGTGAAGTGGCTGTTCACCGCCATGGAGGGATAGACCTGCCAGGGGATGAGGACGACGCGCTTGCCGGCATCGACCAGATCGGGGATGCCGACGAAGTTCCATTCGGCATCGGTGCGCACATCCACCAGCATCGCCGCGGGGTCGTTTTGCATCGCGGCCCAGGTTTCGGCAGGCGCGATATCGGGTATGGCGGCCATGTCCCGCTCCTCATACGCTGTTTCTGCCCATGGTATGGGACGGACAGGCGCTTGCCGCAACGGGGCCTGGGGGGAATGGCGATGCGCGGGCGAGGTTTTGAACTGCTGCTGCTGGGGCTGCTGGCGCTGCTCTGGGGCTCCTCCTTCGCCCTGATCCGGGTGGGGATCGAGACGATTCCGCCGGTGACGATCATTGGCCTGCGCTGCTGCCTGGCGGCGCTGGCGCTGGGGGTGGTGGTCTATGCCCGTGGCGTGGCCATCCCCCGGGATCTGGCGAGTTGGAAGGCCTTCGCGCTGCAGGCGATGCTGGCCACCGTGACGCCCTTTGTGCTGATCGCCTGGGGCAGCCAGGAGGTGCCTTCGGGGCTGGCGATTATTCTGGCCTCGACCTCGCCGATCTTTGCGTTCTTTTTGGGGTTTGTGGTGGGGCGGGCGGAGCGGCCGAGCTGGCTGAAGGGGCTGGGTACCGCCCTGGGGATAGTCGGGGTGGCGCTCATTGCCGGCCATCAGGGGATGCAGGGCGGCTCATGGCCGCATATGTTGGCGCTGCTGGCCTCAGGGCTGTTATTTGCCCTATCGGGTTATACCGGGCGGGCCTTCGGTAAAATGGACCCGATGCTGCCCGCGCTGGGCTCGCAATTGAGCGGGCTGGTGCTGCTGCTGCCCGCGGCGTTGCTGTGGGAGCGGCCCTGGGCGTTGCAGCCCAGCCAGGCCTCGCTGATCGCGCTGGTGGTGCTGGCGCTGTTCTGCACGGCGCTGGCCTCGGTGATCTGGTTTCGGCTGTTGCGCACGTTGGGGGTGGTGGCCACCACCGCCCAGGCCTATTTGCGCCTGCCGCTGGGGGCGGGGATTGGCGTGGTGTTTCTGGGCGAGAGCTTCCCGCCCGTGGCGGTGGGCGGCCTGGTGCTGGTGATGGCGGGTGTGGCGATGATGACCTGGCGGCGCTGAGGGGCCTCAGGCCGCCGCTTCGGGTTCGATCAGGGCGCGCGCGGCGGTGATGCCGATGCGGTGGCATGGTGCCGGGCGCTGCCATTGGAGCAGCCTGTGAGGCGCAGCGAGATGCGCTCACCCGCAGGCCATGGCGGGCGAGGGCGGCGGCGATATGGCCGCGCAGCCCTTGGCTTGCGGCCTTTATGGCCTCGGCACCGCTGGGCTTGGCCGTGTTGGGTGGGAGGGGAGGGGATGAAGCCATGGCCGGGCGCCTCTGCACTGAGAGGGGCGTTTTGTACATTTTAGTTTGTTATTTATATATTTTCACTCAATTGAACGGCTCGCCCAGCGGCAGGGCGCTGAGATAGCCCTGCTTCTCCGTGCTGAAGCCGAAGGAGGAGATCATGTCCGAGCGCGCCAAGGTGCCGCGGTTGAGATGGCCCACCCAGTAATCAAAGCCCTCCTGATCCGGCTCGCGCCCCAGAGCGTTCTCATAGAGCGAGCGGACGAAATCCTGCTGGTTGAGATTGGCGAAGCGGCCGATATACTCGGTCGATCGACCAAACAGCTTTGACAAATCATAAGCTGAGATCAGCCCGGCATTGAGCACGCCCATCCAGTATTCAAAACCATCATGCTCCGGCAGACGGTCGAGCGCTACATCATAGATGGAGGCGACGATATTGGCATTTGGCCGATCCATCCATAGGCCATAGGGGTTGGCGGTGGCGATATTGGTCCGCGTTACCTCCATATTGGCAAAATTGAGCGCAACCTCGGCGCGAGACATGCCAATATCCAGAGCGTGCTTCCAGCCCTGCACATCGGGCTCCGCGGGGGTGGAGCCATCGACGTTGCGATAGAGTTGGCGGATGAATTGCTCATTGCTGGGATGGCCGAAATTCATGTGATATTCAAAGCAGTTGAGCAGGATGGCGGCCAATTGATCCGTGCCGTATTCCTTGGCGTCGAGCGCATGGCTGATCTGCCAGAGCGAGCCCGCATCGATGTTGCGGCCCAAAATCGTCTGATAAAGCGAATTGGCCAGCGCGGCGCTGCTATCGGCGCGCATATCGATGGCGCCATTGAGGAATTCCAGCCGGTCGAGCTTGGGCAGCCAAACATGGCTGCCATCCTTCATCACCACATCGGTCAATTCGCTGCCGTAATGCTCCAGCCGCTCCACCTCCCAGGCGCCACGCTCGGCCCAGACCACGCCTGCGGATTTGTAGGAAAAGCCGGCTTTGATCTCCCAAGGGTCGAGCACATCGAGCACCGCCGTCTCAGGGCCTGGGGATTCCACCCGGATATTGAGGGTGAAGGCGGCGGATTGATGGCCATCGGACACTTCGACATTGATCGCGCGATAGGGGCCATCGCTGATCGCCACCGACATGCCATCACGCAGCTTGAGGCCATTATCCACCACCTCATACATCCAGGCATCCGCCTCGCCAATGGTGAAGGTGAAGGGGCCGGCGCTGTCAGGGTCGGTCACGGCAAGGCGGCCGATGGTGGCGCCTATCGCCCCGGGCACCACCGCGCCGCCGCTGGCAAAGGCGAGTGCGGTAGGCGGTGTGTCATCCAGATTGGTGACGCCGAAGGTCCAGCAGGAATCGCTGTAACCCATCGTGCCATCCTTGAAGAAGACCCGCAGCACGATGGTCAAAGCCGGGGTCTTGGCGTCACGGGTGAAGCTTTCATAATCCACCGTGGCGATATTGGAGAGCAGCACCGTGCCGGTCAGCGGGTCGAAGCTGCTGCCGATATACAGATCGGCATCGCCGACGACATCGATCAGCGCGATCTGCGAAGGATCGCCCTGCCATTGCACCGCGCCAGCCCAACGCCCAGCCGCGGTATTTTCCGCCATCACCTCGGGCAGATTGCCCTGAAACCGCACCGATCGCATATTTCGTCCCTCTCCAAGCCAGGCCGCCTTCATGGCAGAGGGATGGTTGCCGGGCGGTTAAGCGGCGCGACGCCATGGCCGCCGTTTTATGGCATGGGGAATTGCGATGCGCTTTCGATTGGTTCAAAACCGCTTCTATGCAGGAAAATGATTCAATGTCGCTTCCCTCCTGGCTGGGCTCTGCCCAGGGCACCGGCCGGCGTGGCCTTGCCGCCGCGGCGGCGCTGGCCATCACCGGCTGCGCCAGCCCCGCGCGCCTGCCCGCCGTGCCGCGTGGCGCATCCGGCCAGGCCTCGGTGCTGGGCCTGCCCAATGAGCGCTTCCGGATGGAAAACGGTATCGGCCCCTTTGATGGCGAGGTGGTGCGCGCCATGCTGCGGCGCGCCGATTTCCTCGGCGTCAGCGATCTGGAGAAGATGCCCGGCATCAATCTGCTGGCGATTTCGGGTGGCGGTGAGGATGGCGCCTTTGGCGCAGGCCTGCTCTGTGGCTGGACGGCGCGCGGCGACAGGCCGGAATTCAATCTGGTGACCGGTGTCTCCACCGGCGCGCTCACCGCGCCATTCGCCTTTGTTGGCCCCAGCCAAGACCCCGCGCTGCGCAGCGTCTATACCGAGGTGACGCTAGCCGATATCGCCGAGAGCCGCTTCCTGATCGCGGCCGTCTTCGATGATGCGCTGGCTGATACCTTGCCGCTGCTGCGCACCGTCTCGCGCCATCTCGACCAGACGATGATGGCGGCCATCGCCAAGGGCTATCGCGAGGGGAGGCTGCTGCTGGTGGGCACAACCGACCTTGATGCCCAGATGCCGGTGATCTGGAATCTCGGCGCCATCGCCGCCTCGGGCCATCCGGGGGCGTTGGAACTCACCCGGCGCATCCTTGTCGCCTCCGCCGCCATTCCCGGCGCCTTTCCGCCGGTGATGTTCGACGTGACGGTCAATGGCGCGCTGCGCCAGGAGATGCATATCGATGGCGGCGCGATCAACCAGGCCTTCCTCTACCCCCCGGCGCTGAGCGCGCCGCGGCGGGCGCAAATCGCCCGGGGGCGCCCGGTGGTTCCGGGGCGGGTGTTTCTCATTCGCAACGCCCGCCTCGACCCGGATTGGGCGGCGGTTCAGCGGCGCACGCTAAGCATTACCGGCCGCGCCATCGCCACCATGATCGCCGCCAGCGGCTATAATGACGTGATGCGCATCTGGAACCAGGCACAGACGGACCGGCTGGACTATCATCTGGCCTATATCGGCCGCGACTTCACCGTGCCCTACGATTCGCCCTTTGACCCGGCCTATATGCGGCCGCTGTTTGATTACGCCTATCAGCGGGCGCAGCGCGGTTTCGACTGGGCGCATCAGCCGCCGATGATTGATGGCAGGCCGGCCCAGGTGGCCAAGGAAGGCGGCTGAAGCGCCACGCCGCCGCCGGGGCTGGCTTGCCCTGAGGCGGCGCGGCGTGTAGGCAATCCGCTCGGCCGAGGGACAAGCCCCGGCTGCTGATCTCGAACCACCAGAAGACACGACAGGTACACCGCCCATGGCGAAGATGCAGGCCAACCAGATGCGCGCCGGCATGGTCATCGAATTCGAAGGCCAGCGCTGGACCATCCTCCGGCAGAACATCATGATCCCGGGCAAGGGCAATGCGATCATTCAGGTCGATATGCGCAATATCAAGACGGGGTCGAAGAAGGACCAGCGTTGGCGCACGGCCGATACCGTCGAGCGGTTGCAGACCGAGGACAAGGAATTCACCTTCTCCTATGCCGAGGGCGAGAACCTGGTCCTGATGGACCCAGAGACCTATGAGCAGACCACGGTCTCCAAGGAAATCCTGGGTGACCGCCTGCCCTTCCTGGTCGAGAATATGACGGTCAATGTCCGCCTGATCGAGGGTGACCCGGTTTCGATGGACCTGCCCGAGACGGTGACGCTCGAGATCGTGGAAGCGGATCCGGTGGTGAAGGGGCAGACCGCCTCCTCCTCCTACAAGCCGGCACTGCTCTCCAATGGGGTGAAGACCATGGTGCCGCCTTTCATCACCGCCGGTGAGAAGATTGTGGTGCGCACCGAGGACGCCTCCTATCTGGAGCGTGCCAAGGGGTGAGCTCAGAACCCCCCGGCGACAAACCGGCCAGGCTCAGCCTGACCAATCCGCCCGCGCCCCAGCCTGAAGAGGCGCGCCCCGCCCGCAAGCCGCGCCCGCCGCGCGGTGTGCCGGTGGAGGCGCCGACGCGCGCACCCACCCGCGGCGTGGGTGGTGCGGCACGGCTCTCGCCGCAGCTCAATGTCGTGGTCAGCGCCGTGCGCAAGGCGGGGCGGCGGCTGCTGCGCGATTTTGGCGAGGTGGAGCAGTTGCAGGTCTCGGTGAAGGGGCCGGGGGATTTCGTCTCCCAGGCTGATCTGCGCGCCGAGCAGACGCTGAAGGAAGAGCTTTCCCACGCCCGCCCCTCTTTCGCCTTCCTCATGGAGGAAAGCGGCGTCTCGGGCGAGGCTGATTGGGAATGGCGCTGGGTGGTGGACCCGCTCGATGGCACCACCAACTTCCTGCATGGCATCCCGCATTGGGCGATTTCGGTGGGGATCGAGAAGCGGATTTCCGACACTGAGAGCGAAATCGTGGCCGGGGTTGTCTATAACCCTGCCTCGGACGAGTTGTTCTGGGCGGAGAAGGGCGCTGGGGCCTTCCTCAATGACAAGCGCCTGCGGGTGTCCGCCCGGCGGGAGATGCATTCGGCGGTGTTTGCCACCGGCATTCCCTTTGGCGCCATTCCGCGCAAGCCGGAATTCGTCGGCATCCTCTCGCGCATCATGCCCCAGGTGGCGGGGGTGCGGCGCTTTGGCGCCGCAGCGCTGGACCTCGCCTGGGTCGCGGCCGGGCGGTATGAGGGTTTTTGGGAACTCGGGCTGAACAAATGGGATATCGCCGCTGGCATCGTGCTGGTGCGCGAGGCGGGCGGCTTTGTGACCGACCCGGCGGGCGGCGATGCCTATGCCGAGGGCATGGTGGTGGCCGGCAATACCCATTTGCATGACAAGCTGCGCGCGGTGGTGGCCGATGGCATTGCCGGCGCCGATGCCGGCCGGGCGCAGATTGCCCGCAGCCATGGCCGCCCGGCCGTGACGGCAGAACTGCCGGCGGGCGATACCCCTCCCTGGCAGGATTGAGCGGGGAGAGGGTCATGCGCCGACGCCAGGCCCTTGCCGTCATCATCACGGCCTGTGCCACGCCGGCGCTCGGGCAGCCAGACACGCCGCCCGACCCCCTGGCTGAGGCCGACCCGCTGCCCGAGAACCTGCCTGCGCCGGCCGAGGCACCACCCACACCCGCCATGCTGGGCGCTGGCGCGGGACCGGCGCATCCTTCCGGGGCGACCGCGCCAATAGCCTCGCCCTTCGCCCTGCCCCTGGGCATGCAGAACCTGGCCAATGGCGGCTGGCGGGTGCAATTTGCGCGCGATGCAAGGGATATCCCGGCCGGCCTGCAGCCAAGCCTGCAGGAGATTGCCCGCGGCCTGGCCGCCACCAGCGGGCGGGTGACAATCATCGCCCAGGCCCCTGCCCCCGCGCTGGAGGCTTCCTTCGCGCGGCGGCTTTCGCTTGAGCGCGGCTTGGCGATGAAGGCCATTCTGGTGGCCGGAGGGCTCGCGGCCACGCGCATCGATATCCGCCCCATGGGCCGGCAGGCCAATGGCGCGGATGTGGTGGATATTCTGCCGCCTGGGGCGGCGCGATAGAGCATCATCCGCTCAAACGTCATTATTTGGGCGGATAGAGATGCTCGGCATCTAAACGCTTAGGGCCTGCGCAGTGAGGCTTGGCGCAAGGGGCGGGCTCGGCTGTTACGCCCCGAAGCCCTGCCCGGCCCGCTTATAGGCCTCGCGCGGGGGGGCGAAGATATCGAGCACCTTGCAGCCCTGCTCCCCGGCCACCAGACCATGCTCCACGCCCCCCGGGGTGCGCCAGAAATCGCCGGCCTTGACCGGGTGGTCCACGCCATCTTGAATCCGCACGCCGCTGCCGGCGAGCATCAGGCCCCATTGTTCCTCAGGGTGGCTATGGATGCTGCCCTTGGCGTTGGGCGCGAGTTCCACCACAGAGAGCATCGCCTGGTCGCCGGCGAAGACATGGGTGTTTACCCCAGGGGCGAGTTCACGGGCGATGCCCTGGCTCAGATCGGTCAGGGAAAAGAAATTTTCGGTCATTGATGGCTCCTTGAGCGGCGCATTGTGCCGAGTTTAGCCGCATGTGGTGCTGCGCGAAACGGGGCCAAATGGACGCAACCGCCGCCGCCATGCGGCGTTGTGGTGGCATGCGCCACGCTGCCGCCTGCCTCCTTCTGGTGGCCCTCACCGCCTGCGGTGAGGGGGATGGCGGCGCCGATGCTCGCCCCCCTGCTGGCTCCCCTGGGCGCCCTACCGAGACCCGACAGGAGGTGGCGCGCGCGGCGGCCTTGGCAGCCCTGCGCCATAGGCTGCGGGCCAGGGGGGATATCGAACAGCGCGGCGTACAGGTCTTCACCCAGGCCATGGCGGATGTGCTCGCGGTCTGCGGCCGGGCTCGCATGCCAGGTGCCGCTCAGGCGCCTTATTGGCCTTATGTCGCGGTGGTGGAACTCGCCGGCGAGGCCGGTGCGGTGGTGAGCCTGCATCTGGGCGCCAGCGGTGCCGAGGCCTCGCGGGTGTTTCTCGATATGGTGGATCGCTGCTTTGATGGTGGCGGGCCGGCCAATGCGCGGCCGATGATGCGCAGCCTGCCGCCCCTGCCCGAGAGCGCCGCTGCGCCCGACAGCGCCAGCCCCGCAGCACTCGCGGCCCCGGCGAATATCATCACCGCATCGCGCATGGGCGCCAATATTCGCAGCAGCCCCCGCGGTGGCAGTGTGGTGCGGGTGATGGCGCCGGGCAGCAGCCTGCAGGTGCTGGCCGAGGCGCCGGGGGGGTGGTTTCAGGTGGGCGAGGCGGGCGTGGCGCTGGGCTGGGTCCACGCATCGGTGCTGGAGAGGCGCTGAGGCGGGCTCAGCCGCCACGCTCAGCCCATGGCCAGCGCCGCCCGCACGGCCGCCAGCGCATCGGCCAGCCTCTCGCCATCCGGGCCGCCGGCCTGGGCCATCTCCGGCTTGCCGCCGCCGCCCTTGCCGCCGACCGCGGCGGCGGCGGCCCGCACCAGGCTGGGCGCATCGGCGCGGCCCTTTGCTGCCTCGGCCAGGCCCGCCACGATGGAGGCCTTGCCGCCCTCATTGCTGGCCAATACCACCACATCGGCCGAGCCGGCCTTGAGGATGGCCTCGGCAATGCCGCGCAAATCCTTGGCCGGGGTATCGCCCAGGTCGCGCAGCGCCACGCGCAGGCCACCAATCTCCTCCACTTCGGCGGCGGCGCCGCCGGTTGCGAGTTTCTTGCGCAATTCGCCCACATCGCGCTCCAGCTTGCGGCGCTCTTCCAACAGGGTGGCGATGCGGCCGGGCAGATCGGCCGGATTGACCTTGAGCACCGCCGCCGCCTCGCGAAGCTGGGCCATGCTGTCGTCGATCAGGGCCAGCGCGGCCTCACCCGTCACCGCCTCCACCCGGCGCACGCCGGCGGCGACACCGCCCTCCGACACGATGCGGAACAGGCCAATATCGCCGGTGCGCCGGACATGGGTGCCGCCGCAGAGTTCGACCGAGAAGGCGCGCTCGCCATCGCGGCCCATGCTGACGACGCGGACTTCCTCGCCGTATTTTTCGCCGAACAGCGCCATGGCACCTTCGGCCACCGCGGCCTCGGGGGTCATCAGCCTTGTGCTGACCTCGGCGTTTTCGCGGATGCGAGCATTCACCTCGGCCTCGACCCAGGCGAGTTCCGCCGGCTCCATCGGCTTGTTGTGGCTGACATCGAAGCGCAGGCGATCGGGCGCGTTCAGGCTGCCCTTCTGGGCGACATGAGTGCCGAGTTTTCGGCGCAGCGCCTCATGCAGCAGGTGGGTGGCCGAGTGATGGGCGCGGATGGCGCTGCGGCGGGTATGGTCCACGGTGGCGACCACCGCCTGGCCGGGGCGGGGATGGCCGGCCTCGACCACGCCGGAATGAATGAACAGGCCGAGCTTCTTCTGGGTGTCTTGGATGGCAATACGCAAGCCATCAGGCCCGGTGATCACGCCGGCATCGCCGACCTGGCCGCCGCTCTCGGCGTAGAAGGGCGTCTGATTCAGCACCACAGACACTTCGGCCCCGGGGCCGGCGGAAATCGCCTCAACGCCGCCGGTCACCACCGCCAGCAGCTCGCCCTCGGCCTGCTCGGTGTCATAGCCCAAAAATTCCGAGGTGCCGGTGCGTTCCTTGATGTCGAACCACAGCGTCTCGGTCGCGGCCTCGCCGGTGCCGGCCCAGGCGGCGCGGGCGCGGGTTTTCTGCTCGGCCATGGCGGCGTTGAAGCCGTCGAGATCCACCGCACGGCCCTCGCCGCGCAGCGCATCCTGGGTGAGGTCGAGGGGGAAGCCATAGGTATCATAAAGCTTGAAGGCGATGGCACCGGGCAGGGTTTCTTTGTCCGCCAGCCGCGCGGTTTCCTCGGCCAGCAGGCCCAGGCCGCGCTCCAGCAGGCCACGGAATTTCTGCTCCTCCAGCCGCAGCGTCTCGGTGATGAGCGCGCCGGCGCGGCCGAGTTCGGGATAGGCCACGCCCATCTGCCGCTCCAGGGCGGGGAAGAGGCGGTAGAGCAAGGGCTCCTTCGCCCCCATCATATGGGCGTGGCGCATGGCGCGGCGAAGGATGCGGCGCAGCACATAGCCACGGCCCTCATTGGAGGGCAGCACGCCATCGGCGATCAGGAAGGAACCGGCGCGCAAATGGTCGGCCACCACGCGGTGGCTGATGCGGAATTCGCCATCAGCCCCTTGCCCGGTTGCATCGGCGCTGGCCAGGATGAGGGCGCGCAGCGTGTCGGTGTCGTAATTGTCGTGCACGCCCTGCAGGATGGCGGCGAAGCGCTCGAGGCCCATGCCGGTATCGATGGAAGGGCGCGGCAGCGGGTTGCGCGTCCCCGCCGGCTCCTCGAGGAACTGCATGAAGACGAGGTTCCAGATCTCGATGAACCTGTCGCCATTCTCATCAGGGCTGCCGGGCGGGCCACCCCAGATCTTGTCGCCATGGTCATAAAAAATTTCGGAACACGGGCCGCAGGGGCCGGTATCGCCCATTCGCCAGAAATTATCGGAGGTGGGGATGCGGATGATCCGGCTGTCGGAGATACCCGCGATCTTCTTCCAGAAGACCGGCGCCTCCTCATCCTCGGAATAGACGGTGACCAGCAGCTTGTCCTTGGGCAGCGAAAAATCGCGGGTCAGCAGGGTCCAGGCATGCTCGATGGCCTGTTCTTTGAAATAATTGCCAAAGGAGAAATTCCCCAGCATTTCGAAGAAAGTGTGGTGCCGGGCGGTATAGCCGACATTGTCGAGGTCATTGTGCTTGCCGCCGGCGCGCACGCATTTTTGCGCCGTGGTGGCGGTGCTGTAGGGGCGGCGTTCGGCACCGGTAAATACGTTCTTGAACTGAACCATGCCGGAATTGGCGAACATCAGCGTGGGGTCGTTGCGCGGCACCAGCGGGCTGGATTCCACCACCTGATGCCCGGTGCGGGCAAAATAATCGAGGAAGGTGGCGCGGATATCGTTGCTGCTGGTCATGCCGGGGGGTCGGGCTTTCGTAACGGATTTGACTGGCTGTGAGGTAGCGCGAGCCGGCGCTGGCGTGAAGGGCGGGGCCGCCTCAGCCCGGCGGCAGGGCGGCCAGGAAGTCCAGCAGCAGGGCCGTCACCGCCTCGGGCTGTTCCTGCATCACCCAATGCCCGGCGCCGGGCACGAGGTGGCAGCCGCGCATATCGGCGAGGCCCAGGCGCTGCATGCGCTCGAAATCGCCGGGCTTTTGGTGCACGCCCCAATCAGCCGCGCCGCCGATGAAGCAGGCCGGCACGCGGATGGGCTGGCCGGCGAAGAGCTGCATCTCCCGCCCAGCGAGGCCCGAGGTGGTGCAGCGATAGCTCTGCAAGCCGCCCTGGAAGCCGGTGCGGGCATATTCCTGGGCGTAAACCGCGACCTCGGCCTCGGTGAACCAAGTATTGGCGGCGATCTCGGCCGGCGAGGGCATCTCCACCGCCACCGTCTCGGCCATGCCCTGCGCGAGGTCCATGATGTAATAGGTTGGCATTTCGGCGATCACCGCCGCATCCCAACCCGGCAGCGGATGGGGGCGGTTGGCCGCCCAATCGGCGCTTTTGTGATGGTAATAGGCGCGGAAGAAGGCGTGCAGCCCGGCCGGATGGGTCATCAGCTCGGCATCGGCGCCGCGCGTCGAGTAATGCCATTGGTAATGCTTGCGCGGGCGGGGCAATGCGGCGAGGGCGGCATTCATCGCCGGTGAAGCCAAGCCCTGCGGTGCGGGGGCGGGCTGGCCGCCAAAGGGCAAGGGCGGCGGGCCGCCATAGGGCGCGCTCATCACCACAGCGGCGCGAAACACATCTGGCCGGGTGAGCGCGCAATTGCCCGCCACCGGCGAGCCGAAATCATGGCCGATGACGCAGGCCACCTGCGCCGCACCCAGCGCCGCCACCAGCCCCAGCGCGTCGCGCACATAATTCAGCGGGCCGAATTCGGCGAGATCGGCATCAAAACCCTGGGTCCAGCCGGTGGTGCGGCCATAGCCGCGCTGGTCGGGGGCGACGACGTGATAACCCGCCGCGGCCAGGGGCAGCATGATCTTGCGCCAGGAATAGGCGATCTCGGGGAAGCCATGCAGCAGCAGCAGCAGGGGCCGGCCGGGCTCGCCGGCCTCGAGCAGATGCATCATCAGGCCCCGACCATTGTCGAGGAAGCGGGTGCGGATGCCGGCAGGCAGGGGGATGGGGTCGAGCATGGGGCAAGACTGCACATGCCAGGGGCGAAGGTCGAGAGGTGGGGCGTCATCGCCCGGCCTTGGCTGCCGGATGGGCATGTCACGCCATGACAAAACACCCATACTTGGCGGTTTGATGGCAGAAGGGGTGCCGGCAGCGCTGCGCGTCGCTTCCGTTGTCCATGCTGTTGCGGCTAGGCTGGTAGCAGGGGCCGCGCTGGTGGCCCGACGCCAGGAGCATGCATGACCCATTCCGGCTTCCCCATCTTGGCCCGAGGCCTGGGCGATGCCGGATGGGCCTGGGCCCTGGGCGTGCTGGGTGGCATTGGCGAATTCAGCCGCGCACCTTGGGAGAGCGTGCAGCGCATCCCCGGGGGCATGGTCACCGCGCGCGGCGCCATTGCGCTGCGTGATGACCCGCGCGCCGTTCTGGTGGCGCATGAGGCGCTGAGCCGCCGCCCCGGGCATTGGCAGCAGGGCCTCTCGCTCTGCCTCGAGGCGCGGGACGCCCATTTGGGCGAGGCATGTGAGGTGGTGAGCGAATTGGGCCCCGATACCCAGGCCCTGCGCCCGCGCGACGAGGCGGCCATTCTCTTCGATATGGGGCTGGGGTTTTCGCATATGCGGGCCTGTGTGCGCACGGCCAATCCGGCATTGCTGGCCCAGCTGCGCGCGGGTTGCGGGCGGCCGCTATTCGACCATGGCAACCCTGCCGGGGCGGCCATTGTCGCGGCCTCGCCGCATCGGGTGTTTCTCAGCGCCCTGGCCCGGATTGAGGTGTATCAGCCCATCCCCCCCCCCGATGGCCGCTCACCGGAAGGGCCGCATAGCCATATTCTGCCCACCCTGCTGCGCAGCCGCCGCACCCATGCCGCCACCATCCATCTGCCAGCGGGTTTGGTGCCGGTGCTGGAGGCGTTTCCGCCGCATCCGCTGAGCGACCTGCTGGGCAATGCCGCGCCCTTTGATGCGGCCCGCCACAAGGCCTTTCAGTCCATCATGCTGGCCCATGGCAGCGCTGCCGCCTTGGCGGAAAAGCGTGGCGTGCTGGCCGCGCTGAAGGCGCGGCTGCCGCCACACGCCCTGGCCGAGCCTGATGGCCGGGAAAGCCGCGCCGCGCGCCGCGTCGCGCTGCGCCAGGCCGGCCACAGCATGCCGCGCAACCAAGCACTGCCGGCTTGGCGCGCCGCGTGGGAAAAGCATGAGGATGAGCCGGCCGAGACCACGGAAAGCGTGCCCGGCCACGGCTGATCACCCCCGGCGGAACAGCCGGTTCCGCCCGCCACCGCCGATTTCGGCAAAGCCCAACCGGGCGAGATCGCCAGGGATGGCCTGTGCTGCCTCGCCCTCGATTTCCACCAGCACCTCGCGCACATGCGCCGCCAGGGTCACCGCCGCGCCGCGCAGGATGGCGGGCTCGATGCCATCCACATCCAGCTTGATATGGCTGGGCGGAGTGGCGCCGAAGGCGGCGATGAAGCCATCGACCGAGATTGCCGGCACCGCCTGGGAAAACCGCGCCGGGCCGGAGGTGATGGAATGCATGGAATGGCCGGCCTCACTGCTGGCCATTTCCAGCCGGGCGATGCTGCCGGCGCTCTCGCCCAGGGCCAGGCAAAAGGCATCAATGCGTCGGTCCAGCCCATTGGCCTCGGCGCTGCGAATCATGGCGGCGAAGGATTGTGCCGAGGGCTCGAAGGCCAGCACCCGCAGCCCGCGCTTGGCGGCAAAGAGCGCGTAGAGGCCGATATTGGCGCCGATATCCCACAGCACCGCATCGGCGGGCAGGCTTTCGATCCAGGCCACCGTCTCCGGCTCGTCGCGGCCAAAGCCATAGGGGTCGTGCAGCGCGCGGTTGGAGGGGCAGAGCATGCGCAGCACCCCCGCACTGGTGGGCACCGCCACCGCCTGCAAGGTCGCCTCATGCAGCAATGCGAGGGTGGAAGCCTGGCGTTCGGGCTTGAGGGCGGAGGTTGCGATGCGGGCCATGCCATGCAGGGCGCGGGCGAGGGTGCGGCTCATTGGCCAGCCATGCCGCATGGCGGGGCAATGCGCCAGAGCATGCAATGATTGCATGATTTTACATATACACTACCTTAGGGTGCAGCATGAACGCCGCCCGCATCATCAGCTTCGCATTCGCCGGGATTTCCGCCGTGCCGGTGGAGGTGCAGGTGCAATTCGCCCCCGGTCTGCCCGCCTTCATCATTGTCGGCATGGCGGATAAGGCGGTTGGCGAAAGCCGGGAGCGGGTGCGCGCGGCGCTGACCGCGCTCGGCCTCTCGCTGCCGGCGCGGCGGCTGGTGGTGAACCTCTCGCCGGCCGATCTCGCCAAGGAGGGCAGCCATTATGACCTGCCCATCGCGCTCGCCGTGCTCGCGGCGATGGGGTTGATCCCGGGGGAGGAATTCGGCCAATTCGCGGCACTTGGGGAATTGTCGCTCGATGGCGCGATTTTGCCGGTGGCGGGGGTGCTGGCGGCGGCGCTGGGCGCCTCGGAGCGCGAATTGGGGCTGATCTGCCCTGCGGCGCAGGGGCCGGAGGCGGCCTGGGCCGGCAGCATCCAGGTGCTGGCACCGGGGCATCTCATTCAGGTGTTGAACCATTTTCGTGGCACCCAGGTGCTGAGCCAGCCGCAGCCACCAGCGCTGGGCGATGCCGGGTGGAGCGGCCCATGCCTCTCGGAGGTGATCGGCCAGGAAAGTGCCAAGCGGGCGCTGGAGGTGGCGGCAGCGGGCAATCACAATCTGCTGATGGTGGGCCCGCCGGGATCGGGCAAATCCATGCTGGCGGCGCGGCTGCCGGGGTTGCTGCCGCCGCTCAGTGCGGCCCAGGCGCTGGAATTGTCGTTGATCCATTCGGTGGCGGGGTTTCTGCGCGAGGGGCAGTTGATTGCCCGCCCGCCCTTTCGCCAGCCGCATCATTCCGCCAGCCAGGCCGCCCTGGTGGGTGGTGGGCCGCGCGGGAGGCCGGGCGAGATCAGCCTGGCGCATCACGGCGTGCTGTTTTTGGATGAATGGCCGGAATTCCAGCGCCCGGCGCTGGAGGCGCTGCGCCAGCCGATGGAAACCGGCGAGGCGGCGATTGCCCGCGCCCAGGCACATGTCACCTACCCTGCCCGCTTCCTCTGCGTGGCGGCGATGAACCCCTGCCGTTGCGGCATGCTCGGCGAGACGGGGCGGGAATGCTCCAAGGCGCCGCGCTGTGGCGAGGATTATACCGCCCGCCTCTCCGGCCCGCTGCTGGACCGGATGGATATCAGCATCGAGGTGCGCCCCATCGCGGCGCAAGAATTGTCCCGCGCGCCAAGGGGGGAAAGCTCCGCCGTGGTGGCGGCGCGGGTGGCGGC
>NZ_JBBARU010000016.1:23942-50842 GCF_040399605.1 Rhodovarius sp.
GGCGGCCGAGCGGCTGCGCCTGTCCAACCGCGCCTTTTTGCGCAGCCTGCGTGTGGCGCGCAGCATTGCCGATCTCGCGGCCTCCGCCATGGTCGAAAGGGCGCATGTGGCCGAGGCTTTGAGCTTTCGCCGCCGGCATGGGAGTGGCTGAGCGGCGAAATCCGTGGTTCCGCCGGGCCATGGCGCGTGGCATAGGGTGTCTGGCGGGAGCGGCTTTGCCGCATGGCTGAGCGTGCGGCCAACATAAGGGCGGAGCGTGCAATGGATCTTCAAGCCCCACCCATCGCGGTGGCCACACCCGCCGCCGATGCGCGCAGCCTGGCCGAGAGCATCTTGCGCAAGCTGCTGTTTGACCTCGGCAAGAGCCAGCAGGGCGCGCAGCGGCGAGACTGGTTCATGGCGGCAGCGCTGGCCACGCGTGACCAGGTGATGGAGCGCTGGCTGGGCGGCAGCCGCAGCGCTTATAATTCCCAGGCCAAGCAGGTGTATTATCTCAGCCTGGAATTCCTCATCGGCCGCCTGCTGCGCGACACCATCACCAATCTGGGCATTGCCGATCAGCTGCGCGATGCGCTGGATATTCTGGGCGTGCCATTTGATGAGGTGCGCAGTGCCGAGCCCGATGCAGCGCTGGGCAATGGCGGGCTGGGGCGGCTGGCGGCCTGTTTCATGGAGAGCCTGGCGTCCTTGGGCATCCCCGCCTTTGGCTATGGCATCCGCTATGATCATGGCCTGTTCCGGCAGCAGATCATGGGCGGCTGGCAGCGCGAGGTGCCGGAGGATTGGCTGACCTTTGGCAATCCATGGGAATTCGCCCGGCCGGAAATCGCCCATGAGATCGGCTTTGGCGGCAATATCACCGTGATTGACGGCCGCGATGGCCCGCGCCAGGTCTGGCAGCCCGGCGAGATCATTCAGGCCGTGGCCTATGACACGCCGATCATCGGCTGGCGCGGGCGCCATGTGAACACGCTGCGCCTATGGTCCGCCCGCGCGAGCGACCCGCTCTCGCTGGAAGCCTTCAACCATGGCGACCATGTGGGCGCCTTGGCGGATCAGGTGCGCCAGGAGGCCATCTCCAAGGTGCTCTACCCTGGCGATGAAACCCCTGCGGGGCAGGAATTGCGCCTGCGGCAGGAGTATTTCTTCGCCTCCGCCGCGCTGCAGGACCTCGTGCGGCGGCATATCCGGGTCCATGGCGATTTGCATTCCCTGCCCGATCGGGTGGCGATCCAACTCAACGACACCCATCCCGCCATCGCCGTGGCCGAGTTGATGCGCATTTGCGTGGATTTGCATGGCCTCTCCTGGGAGGAGGGCTGGCGGATCACCCAAGGGGCCATCAGCTACACCAACCACACCCTGCTGCCCGAGGCGCTGGAGAGTTGGCCGGTGCCGCTGATGGAACGGCTGCTGCCGCGGCATATGCAGATCATCTACCTCATCAACGCGCATCATCTGGATGCGGTGGCGGCACGCCATCCGGGCAATGACGCTTTGCTGGCCTCGGTCTCGCTGATCGGCGAGGGGCATGCGCGGCGGGTGCGGATGGGCCATCTCGCCTTTGTCGGCAGCCATAAGGTGAATGGCGTCTCCGCCCTGCATTCCAACCTGCTGAAGCAGACGGTGTTTCACGATTTCAACATGCTCTTCCCCGGGCGCATCGTGAACAAGACCAATGGCATCACCTTCCGCCGTTGGCTGCATCAGGCCAATCCTGGCCTTACCAGCCTGCTGCGGGAGGCGGTGGGCGAGCGGGTGCTGGATGACCCCCAGGCGCTGGAATTGCTGCGCCCGCTGGCCGATGACGCGGCGTTTCAGCAGCGCTTCATGGCGGTGAAGCACGCCAATAAGGCGGCGCTGGCGGCCAATATCCGCGCTGCGCTCGAATTGAAGATCGACCCGGGTGCCATGTTCGATGTGCAGATCAAGCGCATCCACGAATATAAGCGGCAATTGCTGAACATATTGGAGGCCGTGGCGCTCTATGACGCGATGCGCGACAGCCCGACGCAGAGCTTCGCACCCCGGGTGAAGATTTTCGCCGGCAAGGCGGCGGCGAGCTATCACCGCGCCAAACTGATCATCAAGCTGGCGCATGATGTGGGTCGTGTGATCAATGCGGACCCGGTGCTGCGCGATAGGCTGAAGCTGGTCTTCCTGCCCAATTACAATGTCTCGGCGGCGGAGGTGATCGTCCCCGCGGCTGATCTCTCCGAGCAGATTTCCACCGCCGGCATGGAGGCATCGGGCACCGGCAATATGAAACTGGCGCTGAATGGCGCGCTGACCATGGGCACGCTGGATGGCGCCAATGTCGAAATCCTGGAGCATGTGGGGGCGGAGAATATCCATATCTTCGGCAAGACCACGCCCGAGGTGGCCGAGCATCGCGCCCATGGCATTCGCGGCCAGGCTGCGGTCGATGCCAGCCCGCGCCTGGCCCAGGTGCTGGAGGCCATTCGCTCGGGCGTCTTCAGCCCCGATGACCCAGAGCGCTATCACGGCTTGGTCGATGACCTGCTGAACACCGACCATTTTCTCGTGCTGGCGGATTTTGACAGTTACTACGCCGCCCAGCGAGCGGCCGATGCGCGCTGGAATGAGCCCGGCGCCTGGGCGCGCGCCGCCATTCTCAACACTGCCAATCTCGGCTGGTTCAGCGCCGACCGCACCATTGCGGAATATGCGGAGGACATCTGGAAAGTGTCGCCGGTGATCTGAGGTGATGATTGCGGGGATGATCAGCGCGGCGGAGATCACCGCCATCATCGAGGCCCGCCACGCTGACCCCTTCGGGCTGCTCGGCCCGCATAGGCTGCCTGGCGGCGGCACCGTGCTGCGCGCCTTCATCCCCGGGGCCGAGACGCTCAGCGCCGAGGAAGCGGGCGGCGCCATCCCGCTTACCCGGCTTCACAAGGCAGGGTTTTTCGAGGGGCTGGTGCCAGGGCCTGGCCATCGCTGGCTGCAGGCCGGGGCGGGCGGCGTGGCCTGGCGCGAGGGCGACCCCTATGCCTTTGGCCCCAGCCTCGGCGCTTTGGATGATCATTTGCTGCTGGAGGGCACTCATCATTTGCTGCCCGCAAGGCTGGGCGCCCATCCGGTGGTGCTGGAGGGGGTCGCGGGCTGGCGTTTCGCGCTCTGGGCGCCGCATGCCCAGCGTGTGTCGGTGGTGGGGGATTTCAACCGCTGGGATGGCAGCCGCCACCCAATGCGCCGGCGGGTGGATAGCGGCTTGTGGGAGATTTTTCTGCCTGGCCTGCATCCAGCTGCGGCCTATAAATTCGAAATCCGCAGCCGCGAGGGCATGATCATGCCCCTCAAGGCCGACCCTTATGGCTTTGCCGCCGAATTGCGGCCGGGCACCGCCTCGCTGCTGCATACGCCGGATGGCCATCGCTGGGGGGATGCCGCCTGGCTGCAGGCCCGCCCCGCCCGCCAGGCGCGTGGCCAGCCGATGAGCATTTATGAGGTCCACGCCACCTCCTGGAAGCGGCATTGGGATGGCAGGTTCTGGAATTGGGATGAATTGGCGGCCGCCCTCATCCCCTATGTCGTGGATCTGGGCTTTACCCATATCGAGTTGATGCCAGTGATGGAGCATCCGCTCGATATGAGTTGGGGCTATCAGCCGATTGGCCTGCATGCGCCTACTGCGCGGCTGGGTGAGCCGGCGGGGCTGAAGCGTTTCATCGATGCCGCGCATCAGGCCGAGATCGGCGTGCTGCTGGACTGGGTGCCGGCGCATTTCCCCAAGGATGCGCATGGGCTGGCAATGTTCACAGGCGAACCGCTCTATGAACACCCCGACCCCCGGCGCGGCGCGCATCCCGATTGGGGCACCGCGATCTATGATTTTGGCCGGCCGGAGGTGCTGGCTTTCCTCGTCGCCAATGCGCTGTTCTGGCTGCGCGAATACCACGCCGATGGGCTGCGGGTGGATGCGGTCAGTTCGATGATCCGGCTGGATTATTCCCGCGCAGAAGGCGAATGGGCGCCCAATGCGGAAGGCGGGCGGGAAAACCTCGATGCCGTGGCCTTCCTGCGCCGCCTCAATGCCCTGGTGCGGCAGGAGATGCCCGGCGCGCTGATGATCGCCGAGGATGCGACGGATAGGCCCGGCATTTCCCGCCCGCCGGAAGAGGGCGGCTTGGGCTTCCACATGAAGTGGAACATGGGCTGGATGAATGACACGCTGCGCTACATGGCGTTAGAGCCGGCCCAGCGGCCCCATCACCACCGGCTGATGAATTTCTCCATCCTCTATGCCTGGAATGAGGATTTCCTGCTGCCGCTGAGCCATGACGAGGTGGTGCATGGCAAGGCAACACTGCTCGGCCGCATGCCGGAGGCGGGCATGGATGATTGGCAGCGCTTTGCCAATCTGCGCGCTTATTGGGGCTTCATGTGGGGCCATCCGGGCAAGAAGCTGCTCTTCATGGGCCAGGAATTTGCGCCCTGGCGGGAATGGGCGGAAAGCCGGGAACTGGATTGGTGGCTGCTGCAATATCCCCGCCATCAGGGGATGCAGGGGCTGGTGCGCGCGCTCAATCATCTGCATCGCAACGAGGCCGCGCTGCATGCGCTGGACCATGCGCCGCAGGGTTTTGGCTGGATCGATGCCAATGACGCGGCGCATTGCGACTTTGCCTGGCTGCGCTTTGGCGGGCCGGATGCGCCGCCCATCGCGGTGCTGAGCAACTTCACGCCCCAGCCGCGCGAATTCCACCGCATCGGCCTGCCCCATGCCGGCCAATGGGATGAGGTGCTGAACACCGATGATCTCGGCTGGGGCGGCAGCGGCATGGGCAATCCGGGCGGGGTGCGCGCCGTGGCGGATACCTCACATGGCTTTGCCGCCTCGGCGATGGTCACATTGCCGCCATTGGCGACGATCTATTTGCGATACAGAGCAGAGGGGATGGATGAGCATGGCGAGCGGTGAAGAGAACGCGCCGAGGGGTGGGGATTGGCCGCTGGCGCGGCACGCCATGGCCTTTGTGCTGGCGGGCGGCCGAGGCTCACGGCTGATGGAATTGACCGACCGGCGCGCCAAGCCCGCAGTGCCATTCGGCGGCAAGACGCGCATCATTGATTTCACCCTGTCCAATGCGCTGAATTCGGGCATTCGGCGCTTGGCGGTGGCCACGCAATACAAGGCGCATAGCCTGATCCGCCACCTGCAGCGCGGCTGGACCTTTCTGCGCCCCGAACGCAATGAGAGCTTCGATATCCTGCCGGCCTCGCAACGCGTCTCCGAGGCCAATTGGTATCTCGGCACGGCGGATGCGGTGTATCAGAATATCGACATCATCGCCGATTACCGGCCGCGCTACATCGTGCTGCTGGCGGGCGACCATATCTACAAAATGGATTACGAGCGCATGCTGCAACAGCATGTGAATGACCAAGCCGATGTGACGGTCTGCTCCATCGCCGTGCCGCGCATGGAGGCCACGGGCTTTGGCGTGATGGCGGTGGATGGCAATAACCGCATCATCGATTTCGTGGAAAAACCGGCCGACCCGCCGGGGATTCCCGGCATGCCGGAGATGGCGCTGGCCTCCATGGGCATCTACGTCTTCAACACCGAATTCCTGTTCGATATCCTGCGGCACGACGCGGCGGACCCGCATTCGAGCCATGATTTCGGCAAGGATATCATCCCCTATATCGTCAAGCACGGGCGGGCGGTGGCGCATCGCTTTGAAAGCTCCTGCGTGCGCGCCAGCACCGAGATGCTGCCCTATTGGCGCGATGTCGGCACGGTGGATGCCTATTGGGAGGCCAATATCGGCCTCACCGAAATCGTCCCCGCCCTCGATCTTTACGACAATTCCTGGCCGATCTGGACCTATGCCGAGATCACGCCGCCGGCGAAATTCGTCCATGACCTCGACGATAGGCGGGGCGAGGCGATCTCCTCGCTGGTCTCGGGTGGGTGCATCGTCTCGGGCGCACGCGTGCAGCAATCGCTGCTCTTCACCGGCTGCCATGTGCATTCTCATGCGCGGCTGGAGGGTGCGGTGGTGCTGCCGCAGGTGGATATCGGCCGCGCCGCCCGCCTCACCCGGGTGGTGGTGGATCGCGGTGTGCGCATCCCAGCGGGGCTGGTGGTGGGCGAGGACCCGGTGGCGGATGCAAGCCGGTTCCGCCGCACCGATGCGGGTATCACGCTCATCACCCAATCCATGCTGGACCGGCTGGCGTGACGCTGCGGGTTCTGGCCGTCGCCTCCGAATGCGTGCCGCTGGTCAAGACCGGCGGGCTGGCCGATGTGGTGGGCGCGCTGCCAGGCGCGCTGGCCGGGCATGATATTGCGATCACAACTATGCTGCCAGGCTATCCTGCCGTGCTGGCGGCGCTGGGTGACCCCCGGCCTGCGCGCATCATGGCCGACCTCTTCGGCGGGCCGGCGCGGCTGCTGCGTGGCACACTCGGCGGGCTCGACATCATCGCGGTGGATGCGCCGCATCTCTTTGGCCGTACCGGCAGCCCCTATCTCATGCCCGATGGCCGCGAATGGCCGGATAATGCCCCGCGCTTCGCCGCCCTCGCCCAGGCGGCGGCCCATCTGGCGCTGCATGGGATAGGGCAGACGCGCTTTGACGTGGTGCATGCGCATGACTGGCAGGCGGGGCTGACGCCGGCCTATCTGCGATTTGCGCCCCGGCGGGTTCCCAGCCTTTTCACCATCCATAATCTGGCCTTTCAGGGGCAGTTTCCGGCCGCGTTCTTCGGCCGGCTATCCCTGCCGCCGGAGGCGTTTTCCACCGCCGGCCTCGAATATTTCGGCACGGTGGGCTACCTCAAGGCGGGGCTGTGGTTTGCCGATGCGATCAGCACCGTCTCGCCCAGCTATGCCGCCGAAATCCGCACGCCCATGGCCGGCATGGGCCTCGATGGGCTGCTGCGCGGCCGCACCACGGTGCTGCATGGCGTGCTGAACGGCATTGATACCGCAGAGTGGGACCCCAAGACCGACCGCCACCTCCCCGCCCGCTTCGATGCCCAGAACCTGCCCGCCCGCGCCACCAATAAGGCCGCCTTGCAGGCGGCCTTTGGGCTGGCGCAGGAGCCTTCGGCGCCGCTCTTCGTCTATGTTGGCCGCCTGGCCTGGCAGAAGGGGGTGGATCTGCTGCTTGAGGCGATCCCGGCGCTCTTCGCCGCCGGTGGCCAATTGGCCATTCTGGGCAGCGGCGATGCCGCGCTGGTGGAGCGCTGCGAGGGGGCGGCGGCGGCCCATCCGGGCCGCATCGGCACCCGCATCGCCTTTGATGAGGCGCTGGCAAGGCTAGCCTATGGCGGGGCGGATGCCATGCTGGTGCCCAGCCGCTTCGAGCCCTGCGGCCTCGCCCAGCTTTGTGCGCTGCGCTATGGCGCGCTGCCCATCGTCACCCGGGTGGGCGGTCTGGCCGATACGGTGGTGGATGCCAATGCGGCGGCGCTGGGCCAGGGCTGGGGCAATGGCTTTGTCTGCGCGCCCGATAGCCCCGAATTGCTCGGCGCGGCCATGCTGCGCGCGGCGGGGCTGTATCGGCAGCGCGAGATCTGGGCCGGGCTGCAGCGCAATGCCATGGCGCAGGATGTCTCCTGGGCGGCATCTGCGGCGCAATATGCGGCGATTTATCGCGGGCTGGCCGGTGGCTGAACTGGGCGTGCATCTGGTGCCCGGTGGTGCCTTCGCCGCCATCCCCGCGCCAGGGGCCGAGGGGGTGGAGATTTGTGTCTTCGAGGCCGGGGGGGAAACCCGGCACCTTCTGGGCCAGCGGGTTGGCGATGTCTTCCAAGGCGCAGTGCCAATGGCGGCAGGCGCGCATTATGGGCTGCGGGTGCATGGGGTGGGGTTTTTCCCGGAAAAACTGCTGCTCGACCCCTGGGCCCGCCGGCTGGACCGGCACTTCACCCTGCATGCCGCGATGTTCGCGGGCGGCGAGGACAGCGCCGCCGCCATGCCCAAAGCGGTGCTGGAAGAGCCCCTGCCCGCCCTGGCGCCGTTCAGCCCGCCAGGGCCGGCCATTCTGTACGAATTGCATGTCCGCGGCTTCACCATGCGCCATTCGGCTGTGCCCGAGGCGCTGCGCGGTACCTTTGCCGGCCTCGCGCATCCCGCCGCCATCGCCCATTTGCGGGCGCTGGGGGTCAGCCATGTCGAGATCATGCCCTGCGCCGCCTGGGTGGATGAGCGGCATTTGCCGCCGCTCGGGCTCAGCAATTACTGGGGCTATAATCCGGTGGGGTTTCTGGCGCCTGATCCCCGCCTGGCCCCGGGCGGCATGGCGGAGCTGCGGGCCTGCGTGGCGGCGCTGCGCGAGGCCGGCATTGGCGTGATTCTCGACATCGTGCTGAACCATTCGGGCGAGGGTGATGCGGAAGGCCCCATCCTGTCGCTGCGCGGGCTGGGGGAGGCGCATTGGTACGCCATGCGCGAGGGCGCGCTGGAGAACCACGCCGGCACCGGCAATGCGCTGGCGCTGGACCAGCCCTGGCCGCTGCGCCTGGCCATGGATGCGCTGCGCCACTGGGCGGAGCAGAGCGGGATTGCCGGTTTTCGGCTCGACCTCGCCACCACGCTGGGCCGCAGCGCGCAAGTCTTTACCCCCGATGCGCCGCTGCTGCTGGCCATGCGGCAGGACCCGGTGCTGCGCCGCCTGCTGATCATTGCCGAGCCTTGGGATATCGGCGCCCATGGCTACCAACTCGGCCGCTTCCCCGCCGGCTGGGCGGAATGGAATGACCGCTTTCGTGACGATACCAGGCGCTTCTGGCGCGGCGATCACGGGCGCCTGGGCGATGTCACCACCCGCTTTGCCGGCAGCGCCGATCTCTTCGCCGGCCGCCCGGCCAGCGACAGCCTGAATTTCATCACCGCGCATGACGGGTTCACCCTCGCTGATCTGCTCAGCCATGAGGGCCGGCACAACCACGCCAATGCCGAGGACAACCGCGATGGGGCCACGGCGGATATCTCCTGGAACCATGGTGTGGAGGGGCCGAGCGGGGATTGCGCCATCATCGCCGCGCGGGCGCAGGATGCCCGTTCCCTGCTGCTCTTGCTGCTCACCGCACGCGGTACGCCCATGCTGGCCATGGGCGATGAATTGGGCCGCAGCCAGGGTGGCAACAACAATGCCTATTGCCAGGATAATGCGCTCTCCTGGCTGGATTGGCCGGGCGATGCCGGGCTGGCCGGCTTTACCGCCCGGCTGGTGCGGGCGCGGAAGGCGCATCCCGCGCTGCATGCCGCGCGCCACCTCTCGGGTGAGCCCAAGGTGGCGGGCGGCCTGCCCGATGTGGCCTGGGCGGCGCCCGGCGGTGGCACGCCCGATTGGCAAGGCCAGGCCCTGGTGGCGCTGCTGAGCGCGGGCGAGGACCGGGTGGCCGTGGCCTTCAATGCCGGCCGGCAAGATTTGCCACTGCAACTGCCCGAGCCACGCCCCGGCCATGCCTGGCGGCTGCTGGCCAATAGCGCGGCACCCGAAGCGCAAGGCCCGCCCCCCACCAGCCTGCCCGGCCGCGCCGCCTTGGTATTGGCCGAAACCCCCACCCGGACGGCCTCCGGCCTGGATGATGCCACGCTGCAGCGTCTGGCCCGCCAGGGGGGCATCGCCACCTCCTGGCATGATGTGAGCGGCCGCCACACCCAAGTGCCGACCGAGACGCTGCGCGCCGTGCTGTCGGCGCTGGACATCCCCCATCACAGCACCGACGCCGCGCGGGCTTCGCTGCGCGCCCTGGCCATGCCGCCCGCCCTGCCCCTGCATGCGGCACTCACCGAGGGGCAGGAAGGGATGCTGCTGCTCGGCCCGGAACTCGCCGCTGGCAGGGCCGGGCTGGAGGTGGTGCTGGAGGATGGCAGCCGCCATGCCATCGCCGCCGCGGGCGAGTTGTTCTGGCACGGGCTGCCCGATGGCCGCCAGGTGCAGGCCCGCTGGCAGCCCATGCCGGCGCTGCCCGCCGGGTATCATCGCCTCCAGGCCGGGGTGTATGCTGCGCCGCTGATCGTGGCACCGGCGCGCGCCTTTATGGCGCTGGAGCGGCCATGCTTTGGCCTGACCGCGCAGAGCTATGCGCTGCGCCGCGCCGGTGACCAGGGGATTGGCGATTACACCGCCCTGGCCATGTTGGCGGCCGAGGCGGGGGCGCAGGGCGCGCGGCTGCTCGGCCTCAGCCCGCCGCATGCGCTGATGCCGCGGGACCGCGACCGCGCCAGCCCCTATCAGCCCTCAGACCGGCGATTTCTCGAGCCGGTGCTGATTGACGTCACCGCCCTGCCCGCCGGCCCCGCCACCCGGTCGGCCCTGGCGGCGGAGGAGGGGCTGTTCCAGGCTTTGCGCGGCGGGGCTTTGGTGGATTACCCGCAGGTTTGGGCCGCCAAGCGCCGGGTGCTGGCGGCGGCCTTCGCCGAATTCCCGGTCGATGATCCGGGCTTTGCCGGCTTCATCGCCGCCGGTGGCGCGGCGCTGGAGGGTTTTGCCAGCTTCACCGCCCTGGCCGAGCAGCATGACGGCACAGCCTGGCCGCAAAGGCTGCGCCATGCGGGCGATCATGGGGTTGCGGGTTTCCAGGCGGCGTCCCGCCCGGCCATAGGCTTCCAACAATTCCTGCAATTCCTGGCCGATGCGCAGCTCGCCCGGGCGGGGCAGGCCGGGGCCGGGCTGTATCGCGACCTCGCCGTGGGCAGCGCGCCCGATGGGGCCGAGCCGTGGTGCGCGCCCGAGGCTTTTCTGCGCGGCTTCTCGCTGGGCGCACCGCCCGACCCGCTGGGGCCGCAGGGCCAGGTCTGGGGCCTGCCGGCGCCGCGCCCGGCGGGTTTGCCCGCCCATTTTCGTGGCCTGCTGGCCGCCAATATGCGCAACGCCCAGGCGCTGCGCATTGACCATGTGATGGGGCTGCAAAGGCTGTTCCTGGTGCCCGATGGCGCGCCTGGAGCCGCGGGCTGCTACCTGCAATACCCCCGCCCGGCGCTGCTGGCTGAACTGACACTGGCCAGCCAGCGCCAGCAATGCATGGTGGTGGGCGAGGATCTCGGCACCGTGCCTGAGGGCCTGGGTGAGGCGCTGAATGGTGCTAACATTCTCTCCTACCGCGTCTTGTGGTTTGAGCGGGAGGCGAATGGCTCGCTGCGCCCGCCGGCGCAATGGGCGCGCCAATCCGCCGCCTGTGTCTCCACCCATGACCTGCCAACCCTGGCAGGGTGGTGGGAGGGGGCGGATATCGCCGAACGCATGGCCCTGGGCCTGGCCGAGGCGGATGCCTGGGCGGCGCGCGAGGCCGAGCGGCAGGCGCTGCTCGCAGCCCTCGGCCAGCCTGCGGGCATCACCAGCGGCGATGGGTTTTCCGACCGGCTGGCCGCGCTGATCCATGCCCATGTCGCCGCCGGTGCTTCGCTGCTGATGCTGGCCCAGGCCGAGGATCTCGCCGGCGAGACCGTGGCGGTGAACCTGCCAGGGACGGATCGCGAGCGGCCGAATTGGCGCCGGCGGCTGGGCACGGCCCTGCCAGGGCTTTGCGAGACGCCAAGGGCGAAAAGGATATTGGCAGAATTGCGAGGGCGGATGTGATGCGCGTGCTCTTGGTCCATTGTCACCCGCGCGGTGACAGCCTCTCCGCCGCCCTGGCCGCGGCGGCCGAGGCCAGCCTGATCGCCGCCGGCCATGTGGTGGAACGGCGCGACCTCTATGCCGAGGGCTTCGCCCCCGCCCTCACCGCCCAGGCGCATCGCGACTATATGAATCTGGCGCTGAACCAGCAGGGGATGGAGGCGGATATCGCGCAGCTCCAGCGCGCCGAGGCGCTGCTGCTGGTCTATCCCACCTGGTGGTATGGCATGCCCGCGGTGCTGAAGGGCTGGTTTGACCGTGTCTGGGTGCCCGGCGTCACCTTTGTGGTGGGCGATGGGGCGATTGAGCGCCGGCTGGGCAATATCCGGCGGATTGGCGTGGTCACCACCTATGGCTCGCCGCTCTGGCTGCTGCTCTGGCTGGGCTGGCCGGACCGCAGGGTGGTGGGCGGTGGCATTCGCAGGCTTTGTGCGCCGGGCTGCAAGCTGGATTGGCTGTATCTGACGGGCATGGATCGGCGCAGCCGTGCCGAATGCGCCGGCTTTATCGCCCGGGTGAAGGCGAGGCTCTCAGCCTGGTGAAACGCCCAGCACCGCATCCAATTCGCGGTAATCCGGCAGTTTTGCCTCCAGCACCCGGCCGGCGCGCAGCACGATGCGGTCGCTTTGCGGCCGGGACAGCCATTCGGTCATGCCTCGCGCCGAGAAGAGGATGAGGTCCGCCGTGGCCCCGGCCTGGATACGGCCATAGCCCTTCAGCCCCATGGCCTCGGCCGGAATGGCGCTGACAGCATCCGGCCAGGCGCCCATAGGGTGGTCCAGATGCAGGATGCGGGTGGCTTCGCGATAGACCTCCACCATGTCGAGATCGCCATAGGCATAGAAGGGGTCGCGGGTATTGTCGGAGGCGAGCGAGACGCGAAGCCCGGCCGCGCGCATTTCATGCACCAGCGTCACACCACGCCAGCGCGGGGTGCGGCCGGGCATGCGGTCCTGCAGATACATGTTGCACATGGGCAGGACGATGATGTCGATGCCGGCCTCGGCCAGGGCGGCGATGGTCTCCTGGGCAAACTCATCGGGCTGCAGGGAGAGTGAGCAGCAATGGCCGCATTGGATGCGGCCTTTGAATTTGCGCCGGGTGGCGGTGAGCGCAATTTCGCGTAGGGCGCGCGCACCGGTCTCGCCACTCTCATCGACATGGAGGTCAAGATCGAGGCCGCGCGCCTCGGCCAGCGAAAAGAAATGGTCGAGCATGGGCTGGAATTCCGCCGGCAGCGCGGCATGGATGCCGCCGGTCAGCCGGGTGACCATGCCCAGCGCGCCGCCATGTTTTTGCACGAGATCGGCCAGTTCATCGCCCTCTGGCCCGGCAAAGCGGTCGAGCGGGGCGATGGATGACATTTGCAGCGCGATGCGGCCCGCCCAGCGGGCGCGGAGCTCAGCAAAAACCGGCCAGGTGGTGCGGGCCAACGGCAGGTAGCTGTCGATATGGCTGCGAATGGCCACCGTGCCATGGGCATAGGCGGCGCGCAGGGCGAAATCGGCGCGGGCGGCAATATCCTCCGCCGTCCAGGCCGCACCGCGATCGGCCATCACCGCCGCTATGGCGCCGGCGAAATCGCCGGTGGCGTTTTTCATTCTTGGCCAGATATGGCCCTTGTCGAGATGGGTATGGCCATCCACCAGCCCAGGCCAGACCTGGCCGCCATCGAGCGAGATGCCGCCCGTGGCGGTGCCCAGGGGGGCGAGGGCGGCGATGCGGCGATCCTCAATGCGGATATCCACCCGCGCCAGGGCGCCATCTTGGATGATGCGGGCATCGGCCAGCCAATAAGGGCTGCCAGCGGCCTCAGCGATGGCGGAACGGATGGTTTGCATCAGCGACGATCTCCTGCGCCGGCACTCTCATGCCAGCGCCGCAGCAACAGATGGGAAAGCAGCGACAGCGCCAGGAAGATGGCGATGCCAGTGCCCGAGACCAGCACCAGCGCTGCGAACATCAGCGGAATCTGCAGCTGGTAGCCGGCCTCCAGAATACGATAGGCGAGGCCCGAGGCGCGGCCGCCGGAGCCGGCAACGAATTCGGCGACAATGGCGCCTATCAGCGATAGCCCGCCAGAAATCCGCAGCCCGGCCAGGAAATAGGGCATGGCGGTGGGCAGCCGCAGCCGCCACAGCACCTGCCAGGGCGAGGCGCCATAGAGGCGGAACAAATCCACGAGGTTCCTATCCGTCGAGTTCAGCCCCACCGTGGTATTGGACAGGATGGGGAAGAAGGCGACGATCCAGGCGCAGATCAGCAGCGCCACCTGGATATTATCCACCCAGATGATGATCAGCGGCGCGATGGCGACGATGGGTGTCACCTGCAGAATCACCGCATAGGGAAACAGCGAGAGTTCGATGATCCGCGATTGGGCGAAGAGCACGGAGAGTGCGAGACCGAGCGAGGCGGCAACGGCGAGCGCCATAAAGGTGATTTGCAGCGTGATGCCCAGCGAGACGGAGAGCGAGCCCCAGTTCCGCACCAGCGTCTCGGCCACCAGGATGGGGCCGGGCAGGATATAGCGCGGCACCTCATAATACCGCACCGCCCATTCCCAGGCGCCCAGGGTGAGCAGGCCGATCAGGCTGGGGGCGAGGATGCGCAGCCACATGGTGTGGGACAGGCCGAGGAAGCCTGGTTCGTGGTGTTCGGGGAGGAGTTCGTTGTCGGTCATGCCACCCCCGATGGCCGGAGCGCGCTTGTCGCGCGGAGGGCTGAATCGGTGGTGATCATGCCCGCCCCCGATGGCCGGAGCGCGCTTGTCGCGGGGAGGGCTGAATCGGTGGTGATCATGCCACCCCCGATGGCCGGAGCGCGCTTGTCGCAGGGAGGGCTGAATCGGTGGTGATCATGCCCGCCCCCGATGGCCGGAGCGCGCTTGTCGCGCGGAGGGCTGAATCGGTG
This sequence comes from Rhodovarius sp., assembly GCF_040399605.1. Lineage (NCBI taxonomy): Bacteria > Pseudomonadati > Pseudomonadota > Alphaproteobacteria > Acetobacterales > Roseomonadaceae > Rhodovarius > Rhodovarius sp. The sequence continues at coordinate 38,459 of NZ_JBBARU010000016.1, forward strand.
GTGATCATGCCGCCATCGCGTCGGTCAGGGCATGGCTCACCTCGCGGCAATGCGCCGCATAGCTCGGTGAGGTGCGGAATTCCGGTGCGGCGCGATCCTCGGCCGGCACGCGCCTTTCGGCGGCGATGCGGCCGGGCCTGGGGGCCATCACCACGATGCGCTCGGCCAGAAACACGCTCTCAAACACCGAATGGGTGACGAAGACCACGGTGAAGCGCTCATCCTGCCAGAGTTTCAGCAGATCATTGTTGAGGCGGAAGCGGGTGATCTCATCGAGCGCGGCGAAGGGCTCATCCATCAGCAGCAGGCGCGGCTTGGTCACCAGCGCACGGGCGATGGAGACGCGCATGCGCATGCCGCCCGAAAGCTGGCGCGGATAGGCATTCTCGAAGCCGGCCAGCTCCACCCGTGCCAGCATCTGCCGCGCCCGCTGCTCGGCTTCAGGCCGCGCCACCCCGGCCAGTTCGAGGGGGAGCATCACATTGCGCAGGGCGGTGCTCCAGGGCATCAGTGTGGGCTCCTGGAAGACGAAGCCGATATCGCGCCGCGCGGCCGCATCGGCCCATTCCAGCCTGCCCGCGCTGGGCGCATCGAGGCCGGCGATCATCCGCAGCAGGGTGGACTTGCCACAGCCCGAGGGCCCGAGCAGGGCGAGAAAATCGCCCCGCTCGATGGTCAGGCCCACATCCTGCACCGCCAGCGTGCCGGTGGCGTAGCGCTTGGCCACGCCCCTCAGGGTCAGCAACGGGTTCAGGTCAAACCCACCCGCTTGTTGATGAAGCGCAGATCATAGGCCTTTTTGACATCCAGATTGGCCGGGTTGATGCCGACATCGCGGGTGCTGTTGTAAAAGCTCTGCCAACGCGCATCGGTCATGGCGCCGATGCCCAGTTGCAGCGCATCGCCGCTCAGCACAATGCCCTGCTCATTCATCACCCGCACGGCATAATCGATGCGGGGCTGATCCATCTCAGGATTGTCGCGGATGATCATGGCATTGGCGGCGGCGACATTCTCGCCGCGCATATATTGCGACCAGCCTTCCATGGTGGCGTTGACGAAGCGCTGCACAACATCGGGGCGGTCATTGACCATGCGGAGGGAGACATCGATGGTCGTCTGGTAATTCTCATAGCCGGCATCGGCGATGAGGAAGACCTTGGGCCGCACCCCGGCGGCAATGGCCGAGAAGGGCTCGCTGGAGAGAAAACCCTGCTGGATCGCCATGCGGTCGGCCAGCCAGGGCTGGATGTTGAAGGTGTAGGGCCGCACCTGCTCATCGGTGAAACCAAAGCGCCGGCGCAGGAAGGGCCAATAGGTCACCCGACCGCCCGCCCCCACCAGGATGGGCCGCCCGCGCATATCCTCGAAGCGATTGATGCCATTGCCCTCATGCGTCATCAGGACCTGCGGGTCCTTTTGCATGATCGCGCCAATGGAGAGGAAGGGAATATTCTCCCGCACATAGCTCAGCGCCTGGAAGCCGCTGGACATGATGAAATCCACCCGGCCGGCGAGGAGCAACTGGGCTGGGTTCTGCTGCGGCCCGCCGGCGCGCAGATCCACCTCCAGCCCATGGCGGCGGTAAATTCCGGCGGCGATGGCCTGGTAATAGCCGCCATGCTCGGCCTGGGCGCGCCAATTGGTCTGAAACGAGACACGGTCGAGCGATTGCGCCAGGCCGATCCTGGCGCCGGGCACGGCCGCGAGGGCCAGGGCGGTGCCGCCGCCCAAAAGGGCGCGGCGCTCGATGCGGTAACGTGTCCTCATGGGATCTCTCTTCGAATGGCGTGCGGGATCTATGCAGCGCGATTGCGGGGAAATGTCCACTCGGCTTGCTTGCGCAAGATGCCATTGGCGGCCGATTTCGCCCCGCTGGCTGCACCAGCCCCGGGCGATTGGCTGCGGTTGGGGCAGGTTTGCGGCCTGCATCAGGGTTCGGATGGCGAAATCAGGCCCTGCCCCGTTGATTTCGATTCGCCTGAGCGCCTGGCCCCCAGGCGGGATCGGGCCATCGCGGCGATCTCCGCCTGCCTGCCAATTGCCCTCCGCCGCGCGCCGCTTCACTCTGCCGCCATGCTCCTTCCCACCACCATGCCCGCCATCACCTATCCCGCCCCCGGCGGCGATTTCGAGGATGTGACCCTGCCCGCCCCCGCCATGCCCGAGGGGGATGATCTGGTGATCGCGGTGCGCGCCATCGCCATCAACCCGCTCGACCTCAAGCAACATGCCGGCCCGCCCCGGCTTTTGGGGGTGGATGCGGCGGGCGAGGTGGTGGCGCTGGGGCCCGCGGTGCAGGGCTTTGCCTTGGGCGATCATGTCTGCTGTGCCGCACCGCCCAATCGGCCGGGCAGCTATGGCGGCTTTGTCACCGTCGATTCGCGGCTGGTGGGGCGGGTTCCTTCAGGCATGGGCTTTGCCGCCGCCGCCGCCCTACCCTGTGCTGGGCTGACCGCCTGGGAGGCGCTGTTCGAGCGCCTGCGGATTGATGATCAAAGCAGCCTTTTGGTGCTGGGCGGCGCTGGCGGCGTGGGCAGCATGGCGGTGCAATTGGCGCGGCTGCAAACCCAGGCCGTGGTCACCGCCACCGCCTCCCGCCCCGAAAGCCAGGCCTGGCTTCGCCGGCTTGGCGCGCATCACCTGCTGGACCACGCGGCCCCCTTGGCGCCCCAGGCGCGGGAGAAAAATCTCCGCTTCAGCCATATCCTCGCCACCCAGAGCACCGAGGCGCAATGGGAGGCGCTCTGCGCCATGCTCGCCCCGCGCGGGACGATCTGCGCCATCGATATGCCGGGCATGCTGGACATGACGAAGCTACGGCCCAAGGGCGGCGGCTTTGTCTTCGAAGCACTCTTTGCCAAGGCGCTGGCCCGCGCCCCCGATATGGCCAGCCAGGGACAGGCGCTGAGCGCGATGGCCGCCCATCAAGGCCTGCAGCCCATCATCAGCATGCATGGCGGGCGGATAAGTGCTGTTAATATCACCACATGCCATGCCGCCTTGGCATCGGGGCGGATGCTGGGCAAGGCAGTGCTGGAGGGCTGGTAGCCGCCCCACTCTGGGCCTGGGGCGCGGGGCGCGCTACCCAGGGGGCGCAATTGCAGGAGCCACCCATGATCATCCTTGTCACCGGCGCCACCGCCGGCTTCGGCCTCGCCATCGCGCGGCGCTTTGCCAGCCAGGGCGGGCGTATCATCGCCGCCGGCCGCCGGGCGGAGCGGCTGGAGGCGCTGCAGGCCGAATTGGGCGAGGCGGTGCTGCCCCTCACCCTTGATGTCCGTGACCGTGCGGCGGTGGAGGCGGCCATCTCCGGCCTGCCCGCCGAATGGTCGGCCATCGACCTGCTGGTGAACAATGCCGGCCTGGCGCTGGGCCTGAACCCGGCCCAAAGCGCCGATCTGGCCGATTGGGACCAGATGGTGGACACCAACATCAAGGGGCTGATGTACATGACCCGCGCGGTGCTGCCGGGCATGGTCGAGCGCGGCCGCGGCCACATCATCAATCTGGGCAGCACGGCGGGGGAGTTCCCCTATCCCGGCGGCAATGTCTATGGCGCCTCCAAGGCCTTCGTGCGGCAATTCAGCCTGAATTTGCGGGCCGATCTCTGGGGCACCCCGGTGCGGGTGACCGATATCGAGCCTGGGTTGGTGGGCGGCACGGAATTCTCCAATATCCGCTTCAAGGGCGATGATGAGAAGGTGGCGGCAATTTACGAGGGCGCCAATGCGCTCACCCCCGATGACATTGCCGAGGCGGTGCATTGGGCCGCCACCCTGCCGGCGCGGGTGAATATCAATGTGCTGCAGATGATGCCGGTGACCCAGGCCTTCGGGCCGCTGCGCGTGCACAAGGGCTAGGCTTCTCACCCATGATGTAATGTTATAACAAACGGTCTCCAATAGGAGACCGTGATGCCCCAACGCTTGCTTGCCGCCCTGATCCTGACCCGCGCCACCGCCATGGCACAGGAGGCGGGCTCCATCCCCGATACGGTGGTCAACGCCCAACGCTTCGATGCCGCGCGCCGGAACATCTCCCCCGCCCTCGGCGCCAGCGCCACCACGCTGGACCGGCAGGTGATCGAGGGTCTGCCCGGCGGGTCGGATGCGCCGGTGCGCGCGCTACTGCTGCAAACCCCAGGCATGGCGCAGGATAGTTTTGGCGAATTGCATGTCCGCGGCGAGCATCGCGCCCTGCAATACCGGCTCAATGGCATCACCCTGCCCGAGGGCGTGGCCGGCGGCTTTGGCGCCTTCCTCGATGCGCGGGCGATTGAGACCCTCTCCATCCTCACCGGCGCCCTACCGGCGCAATTCGGCTATCGCACCGGCGGCGTCATTGACCTGACCTTGCGCAGCCCGAGCCAGGGCGAGGGCGGCAGCGCCTCGGTCTATGGCGGCTCCCGCGGGACCATCCAATCAGGCTTTGACCACGCCATCGCGCTCGAGGGTTGGGAGCTTTTCGCCACCGGCAGCTTCATGCGCAGCGACCAGGGCACCGAGGGGCCGACCAGCGCCCGCACCCCGCTGCACAACCGCACCGAGCAGGGGCGCGGGCTGTTCTACATCTCCCGCGCGCTGGATGACCGCACCCGGCTCTCCTTCATCTCCGGCGCGGCCATCAACAATTTCCAGATCGCCAATATTCCCGGGCAGGTGCCCAGCTACACCGCCTTTGGCCTGAGTGAATTCGACAGCGCGCGGCTGAATGGCCGCCAGGGCGAGCGCAATATCTTCAATATCCTGGCCCTGCAGCACAGACAGGATGGCTATGACGCGCAAATCGCCATGTCTCAGCGCAATTCGCAAACCCAGTACCGGCCGGACAATACCGGCGAGGTGCTGTTCAACGGCGTGGCCAGCGATGTCCGCCGCCGCTCCAACGCCTATGGGCTGCAGGCCGATAGCGCCTGGCGGGTGGCGCCGGCGCATACCATCCGCATGGGCGTCTCGGTCATTGCCGATAGCACGCTGGCGCAGAACCGCTCCATCGTGTTGCCGCTCGATGAGAGCGGCGCAACGCTGGACGACCCCTTTGGCATAACCGATCGGCGCTCGCGCATCGGTTGGACATGGGGCGCCTATATCCAGGATGAATGGCGCATCGCCGAGAGCCTGACGATGAATGCCGGGCTGCGCGCCGATTACGTCGATGCCTATGTGAAGGCCGGCCAGGTCAGCCCGCGGGTCAATCTGGTCTGGACGCCGCGGCCGGGCACCCGCATCGCGCTGGGCTATGCCCGGTATTTCACCCCCCCGGCGCAGGATTTGATCACCCCGGGCGCGCTCAACCTCTTCGCCAACACCTCGGCCGCGCCGCTGAACACCACCAATAGCCGGGTGCGGCCGGAGCGCAGCCATTACCTCAACCTGGCGGTGCAGCAGCGGGCGACGGAGAATCTGACCTTGGGCTTCGGCGCCTTCTATAAGGATGCGCGCGACCTGCTGGACCTCGGCCAATTCGGCTCGGCCGTGGTGTTCACGCCCTTCAACTATAGCCACGGCCAGGTCTATGGCGTCGAGTTCACCGGCCAATGGCGCAGCCGCAGCCTCGATGCCTATGCCAATCTGGCACTCTCCCGCGCGGCGGCGCGCGAGATCACCAGCGGCCAGTTCAATTTCGACCCGGAGGAATTGGCCTATATTTCCCAGCGGCAGGTGCGGCTGGACCACGACCAGACGGTCACCGCAAGCGCTGGGGTCATCTATCGCCCCTGGCAGGGGGCGCGGGCGACGGCCACGCTGCTGGTTGGCAGCGGGCTGCGGCGCGGCTTTGCCAATAGTGAAAAGGTGGCGGCCTATGGCACCGGCAATATCGGCTTCGCCCAGGATATCGCAGCCCCCGATGGCGGGGTTTGGACCCTGCGCGCGGATGTGATCAACGTGACCGATACCGTGACCCAATTGCGCGATGGCTCGGGCATTGGCGTGGGCGCACCGCAATTTTTGGCCCGGCGCGGGTTTTATGTCGGGCTTTCGCGGCGTTTGTGACGCGCTGGACAGCAGCACCGCTCTCCCCGACAATCCCGCCCAACAGGGAGAGCGCGCTATGTCGTCCTATGACATGATTTTGGTCGAGACCCAGGGCCCCACCGGGGTCATCCGCCTCAACCGCCCGGCGGCACTCAATGCGCTGTGCGACCAGTTGATGACCGAACTCGGCCAGGCGCTGCGCGCCTATGATGCTGACCCGGCGATTTTCTCCATCATCATCACCGGTTCGGAAAAAGCCTTCGCCGCCGGGGCCGACATCAAGGAAATGAAGGACCGCACTTACCCGGCCGTCTATCTCAATGATTTCATCGGCGCGAATTGGGAGGTGGTGCCAACCATCCGCAAGCCGGTGATCGCGGCGGTGGCCGGCTTCGCCCTGGGTGGCGGCTGTGAGCTGGCGATGATGTGCGATTTCATCATCGCCGCCGAGAATGCGAAATTCGGCCAGCCGGAGATCAATCTGGGCATCATCCCCGGCGCCGGCGGCACCCAGCGCCTCACCCGCGCAGTGGGCAAGGCCAAGGCCATGGATCTGTGCCTGACGGCGCGCATGATGGATGCCGCCGAGGCTGAGCGCTCGGGCCTCGTCGCCCGCGTCGTGCCGCTGGAGAACCTCATGGCCGAGGCGCTGAAGGTGGGCGAGAAACTCGCCAGCCTCAGCCAGCCTGCCCTCGCCATGGCCAAGGAATCCGTCAACCGCGCCTTTGAGACCACCCTGGCCGAGGGCGTGAAGTTCGAACGACGGCTGTTCCACAGCATGTTCGCCACCGACGACCAGAAGGAAGGCATGTCGGCCTTTGCCGAGAAGCGCCGCGCGCAGTTCCGTCACAGTTGAGGCCCCAGATCACTTGACGCTCGCCCCCCCCCGGCGATAGATAGCCCTCCCGGCCAATGGGGTTCCTCCATCGGTCAAAGCAATTCGGGCTTCACGGCCCCAGCATCCTTCGGTAAGCAACCACATGGCCAATAATCCCTCCGCAGAAAAACGCATCCGTCAGACCGAGAAGCGCACGGAGCGCAACCGCGCCCGCCGCTCGCGCGTGCGGACCTATCTGCGGAAGGTCGAAATGGCGATCGAGGGCGGCAAGAAGGACGAGGCTCTGGCCGCTTTCCAGGCCGCACAGCCGGAAATGCAGCGCGCCGTCGGCAAGGGCGTGCTGCACCTCAACACCGTGGCACGCAAGCTTTCTCGCCTGGCTGCCCGCATCAAGGCCATCGCCGCCTAAGGCGGCCTGAACCCATCCCCGCTTTTTATGAGGCGAAAACCAGCGAGAGCTTCGGTTCTCTCTGGTGCGGCTATATTGTGCCTTGGCAATAAAGTCGTTGAAGCTGTATTTATGCCACATGCAAAAATATTGTCGAGCATAGAATGGTTAGTGGTTGATGCAGGGTTAAATCCGGCATTAGGATTTGGGGATTGCTTCCTTCGGCGATACCAATCTCGGCTGTTTTCCGCGGATTTTCGGCTCCGCGGCGAGGCTGCGTTTTTGGGATATCGGGCGGGTGGCATGGCGTGCAATCCCCCCCGACGTGCCCTGGCCACCACGCTTCGGCCCCCCGGATTTATCAGTGCAATGAATAGGCAGGTATCCTGAATGAACTCGGAAACCGGCAATCTCCCCCCCGATGCCGGCAAGCTTGCGGCGCAATGGGCCCGTTTGCGCGCCCGCCTGCGTGACGAAGTTGGAGAGACGGAATACCGCAACTGGCTACGCCAGATGGTCCTGCAGACCGTCGAGGGCGAGATCGTGCTGATCACCCTGCCCTCGCGCTTCCTGCGTGACTGGGTGCGTGATCACTATGGCGACAGGCTGCGCATCCTCGCACAGGCCGAATGGCCGAAAATCAAGCGGATGGATTTCCGCGTCTCAACCGCCGCCCAGGCCGTGGCGGATGGCGTGCCGGCGGATGCCCAGTGCGAGGTTGAGTTCAGCACAGAAGGTGAGCCCTCCCCCCATGCGGCCCTGCGAAGCAACGCCGCCCCGCCACCGCGCCAAGCCGAGGCGCGCGATGGTGATTGGATGGCGCCGCTCGACCAGCGCCTGACCTTCGACAGCTTCGTCGTGGGCAAGCCCAATGAATTCGCCCATGCCTGCGCCCGGCGCGTGGCGGAACGCCCGGCCATGGCAGGTTTCAACCCGCTCTTCCTCTATGGCGGCGTGGGCCTGGGCAAGACCCATTTGATGCACTCCATCGCCTGGGCGATCCGCGCCAATCATCCTGAGCGCCCCGTGGCCTATATGTCGGCCGAGAAATTCATGTATCGCTTCATCGGCGCGCTGCGCGGTGGCAATACCATGGAGTTCAAGGCCCAGCTGCGCAGCGTTGATGTGCTGATGATCGATGATTTGCAATTCCTGATCGGCAAGGACAATACGCAGGAAGAATTCTTCCACACATTCAATGCCTTGGTCGATGCCGGCAAGCAGATCGTGGTCTCCGCCGACAAATCACCCAATGATCTTTCGGGCATTGAGGATAGGCTGCGGACCCGCCTCGGCGGTGGCATCGTGGCCGATATCCACGCCACCACCTATGAGCTGCGCCTCTCCATCCTGCAGGCCAAGGCGGCGCAGGCCGGCGTCGAGGTGCCGGTGAAGGTGCAGGAATTGCTGGCGCATAAGATCGCCTCCAATGTGCGGGACCTCGAAGGCGCGCTCAATCGCCTCGTCGCCCATACCAAGCTCTTCGGCCGGCCGCTCACACTTGAGAATGTGCCCGAGGTGCTGACCGACTTGCTGCGCACCCATGAGCGGCGCATCACCATTGACGATATCCAGCGCAAGGTGGCCGAGCACTACTCCATCCGCATGACGGACATGTTCTCCGCCCGCCGCGCCAGGGCCGTGGCGCGGCCGCGCCAGGTGGCCATGTTCCTGGCCAAGCAACTCACCTCGCGCTCCCTGCCCGAGATCGGCCGCCGCTTCGGTAATCGCGACCATACCACCGTGATGCATGCCGTCAGCCGCATCACCGAATTGATGGTGGAGGACCGCGTGCTGGCCGAGGATGTGACCTTGCTGCGCAAGATGCTGGAAACCTGAACGCCCCATAGCGCCCACAGGCGGGGCGTTTCAGGGCTGGGCTTGAAGCCCGGCTGGAGCGGGTATCCCCCGTCAGACCAGCCCGCCATTCACATGCAGCACCTGGCCGGTGATATAGCCTGCCGCCGGCGAGGCCAGGAACGCCACCGCCGCCGCCACATCCTCGGGCGTACCCAGCCGCCCGAGCGGGATATTCTCCACCACCGCCCGCCATTGCTCGGGCGTGAAGGCGGAATGGCCGGTGGCGTCCTTGCGGGTGAAGCCGGGGGCCACGCAATTCACCGTGGCGCCGCTGGCGGCGATCTCGATGGCCAGGCTTCGCGCCAGTGCCTCCATCCCCGCCTTGGCCGCAGCGGTGGCGGGGAAACCCACCACATCGGGGCGAAACACATGCGCAACAAAGGAGGAAATGGCGATGATCCGGCCATGCTCAGCCGCGGTCACCAGCGGGCTGGCTGCGCGTGCGAGGCGCAGAAAGGCCCAAAGGATGGTATCAAAGCTGCGGGCGAATGCCGCCTCGCTCTGTGCCAGCAAGGGCGTGCGATCGGCAAAGCCGGCATTGGCCACCACCACATCCAGCCGGCCGAAACGGGCCAGCGCGGCCGCCACCAGGGCATCTGGGGTGGCGGGGTCGGCGATATCGGCGAGGATGGTCTCAGCCCGAGCGCCGCGCGCACGGGCAAAGCCTGCCATCGCCTCGGCGCCCTCGCGGTTGCGCCGGGTATGGACGAGGAAGGCGGTGCCGGGGCCGGCCATGGCCCGCAGGCAGGCGGCGCCAATGCCCGATGCGGCGCCGGTGACCAAAATCACGCGATCATTCATCGTTTGAGCATGTCATCGACCGGGCGCGGCGTCGAGCATCCGGCCCCGGGATTGGCCGCCAGCCAAGGCTGTTGCAGGCTATCGGCTGATTTTGGAAAACGCCCGCCATGACCCCAGCCCTTCCCGAAGCCAGCCCCACCATCCGCGCCGAGATTCTGGCCTGGCTTGAACGCTTCGCCAGTTGCGTCCGCGCGGTGAATTACCGCGATGCCTACCCCTTCTGGCACGAGCAGGCGCTGGCCTTCGGCACCCATAAACGGGTGCTGGAAGGGCTATGGGATTGGCGGGACCGGCAATGGGACAGCGTCTGGCCCAAGACTGATGGCTTCACCTTCGACGCTGAGGCCACCCGCGTGCTGGCCAGCCCCGATGGCCAGATGGCGGTGGCCATCACCCCCTGGGGCAGCACCGGCTACAACCCAGATGGCAGCGCCTTCGACCGGCCCGGCCGAGCCAGCATCATCCTCATGCGCGGGGGCGCTGAGGGCTGGGTGGGGGTGCATAGCCATATGTCGCTCGAGCGCGGCGTGCCGCAGGAGAGCTTCGGCAATCGGCCGGTGGTGGCGCGTTAAGGGGGTCTTCCGGTTAAACGGATCGCTTGAGCGGAGGTTGCTCTTGCAGGCTGTTGGAAGACGAATAGTGGGTGAAGGAGGATCGACATGTATGCCGACGAGTTTCCTGCATCTTCGTTAGATTAGTTCATATTTTTCAACGATCTAGGAAAATGGTCGATATACATGTGACCCTGGTGGGAGAGCAGTAGAGGGCAAAGCCCTTTCGCTCTTTTCCTCCGCCACCCTCGTTATGCAGCAACCTAGTCAAGCCTGGTTCAGGCCCCGCCACATCCCTGGCAGAGCCCCTCCATCTCCACTGTCATCCTGGCCGGCGTAAAGCCGATGCGCCGCGCCGCATTCTCCAGCGCATGCTCCACCGCATGGTCGTGCAATTCGGCGGCATGGCCGCATCGGCGGCAGATCAGGAACTGATGCGCATGGGCATGCCCGGCAGAGACGCAGCCGACAAAGGCGTTCAGCAGCTCAATCCGGTGGATCAGCCCCTGCTCGAGCAGGAAATCCAGTGCGCGGTAAATGGTGGGCGGCGCTGCCCCGGCGCGGGTGGCCTTGAGCAGGTCGAGCAGCGCATAGGCGCCCAGCGGCTGCTCCGCCCCCAGCACCAGGGCCAGCACCTGGCGGCGCAAATCGGTCAATTGCGCGCCGCGGCCGGCGCAAAGAGAAGCAGCACGGTCGAGCATGGCATCAAGAGGCTCGGGCGGGTGGGTGTGTTCGGCCATGGCCGTGTTATAGCACACAGATGGAAAACGCGCTTCTCGCCGCCATTCGATTCAATGCCGATGGCCTCATCCCCTGCATCGCCCAGCAGCATGATACGGGCGAGGTGCTGATGATGGCCTGGATGAACCGCGACGCGGTGGCCGAAACCCTGGCCACCGGCCGGGTCTGCTACTGGAGCCGCTCACGCGCTGCGCTGTGGCGCAAGGGCGAGACTTCTGGCCAGGTGCAAACCCTGCATGATCTGCGGCTGGATTGCGATGGCGATACCCTGCTGGCGCTGGTGCACCAGCAAGGTGTGGCCTGCCACACCGGGCGGCGGAACTGCTTTTACAGGGCGCTGCGCGATGGCGCGCTGGTGGATATCGCAGCCCCCCTGGTGCCGCCTGAGACACTATACCGCGCCTAGAGCCATTTCACCGGCTGCGAAGACGGTGAAGAAGCTCTGGTTCTTGTTTTATCGCATTTTCCCTGCCGTCTTGCGAAGCAGCATGGCTTGAAAATGCTCTACCAGCCCGTCGGGTTCACTTGCAGCCTCCGGCAAACCTGGGGCGGCTTGCTGTGCATTCCCAAGCTGCGCCAGAGTAGCCACTTCCCGCCCTTTCTAACCGCCTGCAGCAAGCCATGGACAAGCGCTCCGCTGGCATGAGACTCAATGGGAAGATCTCTGGGAGGAACAACATGAACCGCCGCGCCGTGATCCTGGCCGCCCCCACCCTCGCCGTCAGCACTGGGCACGCAGCCGCGCAGACTTGGCCCAACCGCCCGGTGCGCTTCGTCGTCGGTTTCGCACCCGGGGGGGCCAATGACATCATGGCCCGGCTGCTGGCCGCCAAATTGGCTGAGCGCATGCCCGGCAGCAGCTTCATCGTTGAGAACCGGCCAGGGGCCAGCACAGTGGTGGGCGCTGAACTTGTGGCGCGCGCGGCGCCGGATGGCACGACCTTTATGTTCACCTCGCCCTCCACGATGATTGCCATCCTGGTGAACCGGATCACGACGATTGATCCGATGCAGGCGCTGGTGCCGGTGGTGATGGCGTCCTCGGCCCCATTGGCGCTGATCTGCCGGCCGGATTTCCCAGCCCGCAATGTGGCCGAGTTCATCGCCCTCGCGCGGGAGCGCGGGCCGCGCCTCACCATTTCCAACCCGGGCATGGGGGCGGTCAATCACCTAGCCATGGCGCTGCTGACGCGCCGCACCGGCATCGAGCCTACGCTGGTGCCCTAT
>NZ_JBBARU010000017.1:0-50282 GCF_040399605.1 Rhodovarius sp.
TGGTCGAGTATCCCGGCCCCGGTCTCTGGGCGATCGGCTTCATCACCAGCCGCACCAACCTCTCCGCCGCCGATGCCTATCAATTCTGCTCGCTGGCGGTGGATTTCCATGTCACCCAGACGGTGAATGGCGAGAAGGGCGTGCATGGCATGCTCAAGAAGGGCCTGCTGTTCTGAGCAGGACCGGGGGCGCGGCCTTTGCTGCGCCCCCCTTATTCTGCCGCCGGCGATACAGCCTCACCTTGCCCGGTCGAGCGCCTCGCGAAAGCGCGGATCATTGAAGGCGAACAGAAACGGATCCAACCGCACCCCGGTCTCAATCTGGGTGAGGGTGACGCGGGTGAGGCGGTTCTGCGCATCCAGCACCTCCCATTGCCGCAATTGCATCGGGTTTTCCTCCAGGATGAGGGTGATTCGCCCCTCACCCGGGGCTGCGGTGCGAAAGATGCTCACCCGCAGCAATCCGCCCACCCGCTCCATCACCGGCACGGTGATATCGCCTGAGAGGCTGAGCGGGTTGCGCAGCAGCACGCCCAGCGGTGTGGAATTGACCGCAACCACAGTGGGCTGGCGCAATTCACGGTCCCAATGGAAGAATTGGCCATCGGCGGCGATGAGCAAAGTGGGCTCGGGCGGGTCATATTCAAAGCGCATCCGGTTGGGCCGCCAGATCATCGCCGTACCCTCGGCCGCGGCACCGTTCTGCGCGATCTGCAGAAAACGGGCGCGCAGCGTTGTCATGGCGTTGAAATAGGCCTCGACACGCTGCAGGGCCGCGCGGTCCAGATTTTGCGCGCCCGCCAAGGCTGGGGTGAGCAGCAGCGGTGCCGCTGCCAGCATTATCCTGCGGCGCATCAGCGTGGCACCGCGCCGGGGGGCATCATGCCAGGGGGGGGTAAGGCGCTGCCACGCTGGGGAAAGGCGCCTGCCGGCGCCAGGCCGGGCTGTGTCGCTCCGGGGATCTGCATATTGAGGAAACCCTCCGGGCGGATAAAGCGCGCGGGGTCCTGGGCGGCAAATTCCACCCTGAGCGCCTCCATCTCGCCGCGGCCATTGCCGCCAGGCTGGGCCCGCAAGGTCACGCCATCGGCGGTGATGCAGGCCCGCCCCACCTGGCCACGATCCTCTATCTTCCAATGGGTGCAGGGCAGGTTCGCCACCCGGTCACTGCCCTCACGGGTAAAGCGGGCGGTCTGGCTGGCCGGGGCGAAGCGCGCCGCCTCCTCCTGCCCGGCCGGCATGTCCATGATCATGCGCGTCTGCTGCATCACCACGAAGCCGGTGCCGGCCTGTTGATCGAGGATGAGATAGCCCTGGCCGCTTGGCATCTCTATGCGCATCCGCCGTTGGGCGGCATTCCAGGCCATGCGCATCTCGGCCGGCCGGCCCTCGAGGCTGGTGCGATAGGTCACCGCCACATCGCGGGTGGGGAACATCGCAGGTCTGTCCTGCGCCAGCGCGGGCGAGGCGGCGATACAGGCCAGTAGCGGCAGGGCAAGCGCCCTAGAATTGCTCATGCGGGGGGTCCTTTCGCATGGATATGGGGTGGCGGCGCAGCCTTTCGACCATGATCCCCACAGGATAGGGCCGGTGAGCCTGCGGGATGGTCCATCAATCCTCGCTGCGGCGGACCAGGATTTCGCGCTTGCCGACATGGTTGGCCGGGCTGACGATGCCCTCTTTTTCCATCTGCTCGACCAGCTTGGCGGCCTTGTTATAGCCAATGGAGAGATGGCGCTGCACCAGCGAGACGGAGCATTTGCCCTCGCGCGCCACCATATTCACCGCCTGGTCGAAGAGGGATTTTTCCGAATCCGAAGCGCCGGCGATGCCGCTCATCGAAAGCCCGCCGCTCTCATCATCCTCGGTCGGCTCGGTCACCTCATCAATATAATTGGGCTCGCCCTGCTCACGCAGCCAATCGGCGACACGCTGCACCTCCTCATCGGAGACGAAGGGGCCATGCACGCGCACCACCCGCCCGCCGCCGGGCATGAAGAGCAGGTCACCCTGGCCGAGCAATTGCTCGGCACCCTGCTCGCCCAGGATGGTGCGGCTATCGATCTTGCTGGTCACCTGAAAGCTGATCCGCGAGGGGAAATTCGCCTTGATGGTGCCGGTGATTACATCGACCGAAGGCCGCTGCGTGGCCATGATGACATGGATGCCCGCGGCACGGGCCATCTGCGCCAGACGCTGCACCGCGGCCTCGATCTCCTTGCCGGCCACGATCATCAGATCGGCCATTTCGTCGATCACGACCACGATCATCGGCAGCGGTTCGAGGGCGAGGGTCTGGTCCTCGAACATCGGCTTGTTGGTCTCGGGGTCGAAGCCGGTCTGCACCCGGCGGGTCAGCACCTCCCCGCGCGCCCGCGCGGCCTGCAGCTTCTCATTATAGCCGGCGATGTTGCGCACGCCGATGGAACTCATGGCGCGGTAGCGCTTCTCCATCTCGCGCACGGTCCATTTCAACGCGCCAATGGCCTTGGGCGGCTCGGTCACCACCGGGGCCAGCAGATGCGGGATGCGGTCATAGACCGACAATTCCAGCATCTTCGGGTCGATCATGATGAAGCGGCATTCCTCCGGCCCGAAGCGATAGAGCAGCGAGAGGATCATCGTGTTGATGCCCACCGACTTGCCCGAGCCGGTGGTGCCCGCAATGAGCAGATGCGGCATGCGGGCCAGATCCGTCACCACCGGCTCGCCGCCAATATTCTTGCCCAGGGCGAGCGGCAGGCGGGCGGTGTTCTTGGCCCAGGCCTCGCTGCCCATCATCTCGGAGAAATACACCGTCTCGCGCTTCGCATTGGGCAGTTCAATGCCCATCACGGTGCGGCCGGGGACGGTTGCGATACGCACCGCCACCACGCTCATATTGCGGGCAATATCATCGGCCAAGCCGATGACCCGGCTGGATTTCACACCGGGGGCCGGCTCGAGTTCGTAAAGCGTGACAACGGGGCCTGGGCGAATCTCGGTGATCTCACCGCTCACGCCGAAATCGGCCAACACCTGCTCCAGCCGGCGGGCATTGGCCTGCAAGGCCGCCGAATCCGGGCCGCTGCTGGTGCGTGGCGGGGCGGCCTGCAGCAATTCGAGCGGGGGGATGGTGATGCCGGCTTCGATTGGCTGCAAGTCGAGCGTGGCCTGGCGGGGCTTCTCGGCGCTGCGCGCAGCAGGGGTTGCAACCCTCGGGCTGGGCTTGGCGGCAGCAGAGGCTAAGGCCGGCTCACGGCGTTCCGGCACCCGCTCGGCCGCCTCATCGGCGGCGCGCAACAGGCTGGAGAGGTCAGCGCCTGGCTTTACCCCCCGCCCGCGGCCACGGCCAAACAGCCACAGGGTGAAACGCCCCAAGGCCGAAAATGCGCGCCAGAAGAGGTGACGCCGTGCAGCACCCGCGCGGGCAACATGGGCGGTGGCATCGGCCGTGGCGAAGGCGGCGCGGCGCCATTCTGCCGGCGCGAAGCCCAGCGCGCCCAACAGCACCAGGGCCGAGGTCAGCGCCAGCAGCCCATTGGCCAGCAGCGCCCCCAGGGGGCCAAAGCTGGATTGCAGCCATCCCGTGGCGGCATGCGCAATGAGCGGGCCAAAGGCACCACCGGCCCCGGCCAGCACCGGCGCCGCGGGCGGCAATGGCAGGGCCGAAAAACCAGCCGCCAGCACCGGCATGCCCAGCAGCAGCGCCATCAGCCGGGCCGGCAGAAGTGTCACGCCCCGCTCGGTGAAAAGCCGCCACGCCCAGGCCAGCAGGGTGATGGCGGGCAGAAAGGCGGCCAAGCCAAAGGCCTGCAGCAGCGTGTCGGAGACGGCAGCCCCGGTGGGCCCGGCCAAATTGGTCGCCGCCCGCGCGGTGGCGGTGGAGCCTGAGGGGTCGGCTGGGTCGTGGCTCAACAGGGCCACCAGCATGGCCAAGCCCAGCAGCGCGCATAAAATGCCCGCAAGCTGCGCCCCGCTGCGCGCAAAGGCAGCACGCAGGGCGGGCGAGGCAAAGCGGCTGCCCCCGGTTTCATCGCCAGCGGCGGCAGCTATCTCGGCACGAGCCATGGAGCCGGTCCTTTTCGGGATCGGGTTGCGGAGCCGGGGGGAAGACTATTCTACGCCCCAGCCGCCGGGGCGGGAAGGGCAAACTGGCCCAGAATCAAAAAGGGCCGGAGCAAGCTGCCCCGGCCCTTCGATACAACCAACCGGAAGCTCAGCCCAGCCGCTCGCCATGCTGGGTCACATCGAGGCCCTCGCGCTCCTCGTCTTCGGAGACCCGCAACCCGACCATGACATCGACGATCTTGAGCAGTATGAAGGTGGCCACGGCAGAATAGACCGCCACCGCCAGGATCGATTTTGCCTGAATCAGCAGCATCTCGGCATTGCCGGCCAACCAGCCGGAATAGGTCATGGCCTTGGCGGCATCGCCATCGGTGACATAGAGCGTGCCCACGGCGAAGACGCCGGTGAGCACGGCGCCCACCACGCCACCCACGCCGTGCACGCCCCAGGCATCAAGGCTGTCATCATAGCCCAGGGCCTTTTTCAGGCTGGTCGAGGCCCAGAAGCAGATGATGCCGGCGGCTAGGCCAATCACCAAAGCCGGGCCAGGGAAGACCCAGCCCGAGGCGGGGGTGATGGCCACCAACCCAGCCACAGCGCCGGAAATGGCGCCCAGCGCTGATGGCTTGCCCTTCACCACACTCTCGGCCAGCAGCCAGGCCAGCGTGCCCGCCGCAGCGGCGATCATCGTCACCGCCATCGCCATGCCCGCACGCGCATCGGCCGCCAGGGCAGAGCCGGCATTGAAGCCGAACCAACCCACCCAAAGCAGGCAGGCGCCCAACATGGCCAGGCCAAGATTATGCGGCGACATATTGTCATGCCCATAGCCCACGCGCTTGCCCAGAACATAGGCCGCGACCAGGCCGGCGATACCGGCATTGATGTGCACCACCGTGCCGCCGGCGAAATCCAGCGCGCCCCAGGCCCAAATGACGCCGGCGGGGTGCCACACCGCATGCGCCACGGGTGAATAGACCAGCAAGGACCAGGGCACGACGAAAAGGACCATCGCCGAGAATTTCATCCGGTCCGCCACCGCACCGGTGATCAGCGATGCGGTGATGATGGCAAAGGTCATCTGGAACATCATGAAGACGGTCTCAGGAATGGTCGTCGGCACTTCCGAATCGCCGCCCATGCCCGCGCCCAGGATGAATGGGCCGTTCCAGTTGATGCCATTGAGCATGAACTTCGTGAGGTCACCAATATACTGGTTGCCATTGCCGAAGGCGAGGGAATAGCCGGCAACCACCCAGGTCACTGCCACCAGGGCGCAGATCGTGAAGCTCTGCATCATGGTGCCCAGCACGTTTTTCTTGCGCACCATGCCGGCATAGAAAAACGCGACGCCGGGGATGGTCATCATCAGCACCAGTATGGTGGAGACGAGCATCCAGGCGGTATTGCCGGCATCAATTGCGGGTTCGGCGGCCAAGGCCAGGCCGGGACAGGCGGCAAGTGCTAGGCCGGCGGGAAGAAATTTGTTCATCCTGTGGGTTTCCCTCTCGGTGTCGTGGCAGCGCGGGTCAGAGCGCCGAGCCGTCGGTCTCCCCGGTGCGGATGCGCAGCGCGCGCTCCACATCGAGAACGAAGATCTTGCCGTCACCAATCTTGCCAGTCTTCGCGGCGGCGGCGATCGCTTCCACCACCGCATCGACCAGTTCGGAAGGGACAGCCACCTCGATTTTCAGCTTGGGCAAGAAGCTGACCTGATATTCGGCGCCGCGGTAGATTTCGGTCTGGCCCTTCTGGCGGCCGAAACCCTTCACCTCAGTCACCGTCAGACCCTGAACCCCGAGCGGGGTAAGTGCATCGCGCACCTCGTCCAACTTGAAGGGCTTGATGACGGCCATGATCAGCTTCATCGCTGCCGACTCCATAAATCGTGGCGCCTTCATTGACGCCTGCAGGCTCCGTGCCACGGGTGATGCGCCAGGGCGAGGGGGCATAACCACCCGCAATCCACTGGCCGGACCGCCATTGCACAGTTGTTGTGCAGCAATGCAGCGCCACGCCAGGAGATGCAGGCAGGGGCTAGCGGGAATACCCCGCGCGGCCACATAACACCGCATGGCCCAGACCCTGAATGTAACCGTGGCGATTGTGGGTGCCGGACCGGTGGGCGCCACGCTCGCCGCCGCACTGGCAGCCGCCAATATCCCCTGCGCGGTGCTCGATGCAGCGCCCCTGCCGCCGATGGAAATGCAAGCCTTTGACGGGCGCTGCTATGCGGTGGCCGCCGGCTCCCGCCCGGTGCTGGAGGCTGCGGGCATTTGGCAGCGACTGCCCGAGCCGCCCTGCCCCATTGAGCGTATTCTGGTGGCAGATGGCGAGCCAGGCCGCCCACCCTCGCCGCTCAGCCTGACCTTCCGCGCGGCCGAGACCGGGCAGGAGGCCTTTGGCTGGATGGTGGAGGCGCGCAGCCTGCGGGTGGCGCTCAATGCCCGCCTGCCGCATCTGCCCGCGCTTTCGGTCTTCGCCCCCGCCACTGCCGAGGTGGCTTCCCGTGGGCCGGAGGGGGTTAGCCTCCAGCTCTCCACCGGCGAGGTGGTGCATGCACAATTGCTGGTGGCCGCCGAAGGCCGCCGCAGCCCGCTGCGCGGCCAGGCCGGCATCCGCACCACCGGGCTGGATTACCACCAGATCGGCATGGTGGGCGCCTTCGCCCATGAGCGCGCGCATGACAATCAGGCGCTGGAAATGTTCCTCGCCAATGGCCCCTTCGCGCAATTGCCGCTCTCCCATGCCCCCGCCGGGGCGCCCTTCCCGCATGCCTCCGCCTTTGTCTGGAGCGACAAGACAGCCATCGCCAAACGCATGCTGGCGCTGGATGATGATGGTTTCTCACGCGAATTGGCCCGCCGCAGCGGCGGTTTGCTGGGCGAAGTGCGGGTGATCGGCCAGCGCTGGTCCTATCCTCTCACCGCAATGGCGGCCGAGCGCTACACCGCCGAGCGCATGGCGCTGGTGGGCGATGCGGCGCATGGCATCCATCCCATTGCCGGCCAGGGGCTAAATCTGGGCTTTCGTGACGTGGCGGCGCTGGCCGATCTGGTCATTGCCGCCGTCGCGGCTGGGGAGGATCCGGGCGGCCCGGCCTTGCTGGCCCGCTATCAGGCAGCCCGGCGGCCGGCGGCGATGATGATGCTGGGTGCCACCCACGCGCTGGAGAAACTTTTCGGCAATGGCTTTCCGCCGCTGCGCGCCGCCCGCCGGCTGGGCATCGCCGCGGTGGACCGGATCGGGCCGCTCAAACGCGCCTTCGCCCGGCAGGCGATGGGGCTGGGGTGAAGGGCTGAAACCTTTCGCCACGCGCTGCGGGGTTGCGCTGCATGATGGCCTTCGCCATGCCTTGGGCTGAATGAGGCAAACCCGGCGCATATCCGAGCTGCGACGCTTTGGCGCCATTCGGCAGCGCCAAAGGCCGCGCCGCGACCCGCTGCCACCCAGGCTGCGCCCGGGTCGGGCGCGGATGTCATGGGCCGAGCCCCTGCCCAGCGGCCGCTGGCCGAGCCGGCGGGGGGCCATGCCGCTGCCCTGGCCGCTGCTGGGCTCGCTGGCGCTGCATTCCCTGGTGCTGGCGCTGCTCTTGCTGGATGTCTGGCCGCGCCAGGATGGCGATCAACCATTGCCGCCGCCGGCCATCGAGATGGTGTTCGATACCGGCCAGCCCGAGCCCCAGGCCAGCGGCGCCCCCGAGGGCGAAACCCCCGATGCGGTGGAGCCGCCCGCCCGCGCCGAAGCCCCGCCCCCGGCGCCGGAAGCCCCCAGCACATCGCAGCCGCCCAGCCCCCCACCCAGCCCCCCGCTGGTGCCGCAACTCGCCATGCCGCTACCACCTCTACCACCCGCGCAGGTGCCGCCACCACCGATTCCGCCGCCCCCCAGCCCAGAGCCGCCACGCGCAGCCCCACCACCGCCCGCGCCACCAAGGGCCGAAACACCGCAGCCCCCGGCCGCGCCGCTGCCGCCGCCCTTGCCGGCGCTGGCTGAACTGCCGCCGCGCCCGCCCGAGCCGGTGCCCAGGCTCTCGGCCGAGATACCGCCACCCGAAACACCGCCCGAATGGCTGGCCCAGCCCACGCCGCCGCCCATCACCGCGCCGCGCCTGCCCATACCCCCGCCGGCGCAACCGCGCCCCACCCCGCCGCCCCGCCCGACGCAGCAGGCCCAGCCCAGCCCGCGCCTGCCCGGCATGGTGCTGCCCGAGGGCTTTACTCTCAGCCAGCCACGCCCCGCCCCCGGCCGTCCGGCCGGGCCGCGCGCGCCGCTCGATTTCAGCCTCGACCCGCGCCTGTTGGAGGGCCGCACCTCGCCCGACCGCACCGTGCAGGTGCGCGGCGCCCAGGTCGGCCCGGATTGGTCCAACGCCTTCCGCCGCTGGCTGGACCAAAATCTGCGCTACCCGCAGCGCGCCATTCAGGATGGCGATTCAGGCACAGTGCAGGTTCGCATCACCGCCAATCCGGACGGCACGGTGCGTCAGGTGCGGCTGCTCAGCCCCTCTGCCTCGCCGGCCCTGAATTCAGGCACCACCATGCCCTTTGCCGGCGCTCGGCTGCCAGCCTTCCCGCCCGGCTCCGACCCCAATGGGGTGGAGGTGGATTTGACGGTGAATTACATCCTGCTCCGGCGCTGAGCGGACCCTTGCCAAACCGCGGCTGCGGCCCCTACTCCACACCCATGGTGACACGCGCGGAAATTCTCGTTCTTGGCCTGACAGCGGGCGTGCTGGGCAGCCTTTTGGGTGGGCTGATGCTGGGGGTGGGGCTCGGCCTTGCGGTCAATGGCGCGCATATCGGCTGGCTGCTGATGCTGCCGGCCGCCCCTCTCTCGGGGCTGCTGGGCTATTTGCTGGCCAGGCGCCTGGCGAAGCAGCTGCCGCAGTAGCAGAGCCTATACCAGCCGTTGGGCCAGCCGTCGCTCCGCAGCCGCCAAATCGGGCGGGGTGGAGAGGTGAAACCAAACGCCATCATGCACGAGACCAAAGAGCCGCCCCGACGCCGCCGCGCGGTCATAGCAGCGGTTGAGAGAAAATCGCCGCACCGCCTCGGGCGCCACCAATTCGGGCCGCAGGACCTGAATACCCGCGAAGATATAGGGCGCCACGACATGCGGCGCGGGGCGCTGCAGCCGGCCCCAGCCATCCATCAGGAAATCGCCCCGGCCCACGGAGCCATCCACCTGGGTGGTGCGCACCAATAGCAGCAACGCATCCATCGTTTCGGGGTTAAAGGCCTGGGCCAGCCGGGTCAGCGCCGGGGTTGCGCCATCCAGCCAATAGGCATCACCATTGACGACATAAAAAGGCTCGTCGCCGAGTTGGGGCAGCGCCCGGGCCACGCCGCCGCCGGTCTCGAGCAATTCCGGCTCAAGCTGCACCCGCACCCGCGGGGCGCTGCGCCCGGCCATGGCGGCCACGATTTTTTCCGCCTTCCAATGCGCATTCACCACCGCCTGGGTGACGCCGGCATCGCCCAGCCGGTCCAGCGCATGGTCCAGCAGGCTGCGGCCGCGCAGGGTGAGCAGCGGCTTGGCGGTCTGGCTGGTCAGCGGCCGCATGCGTTGGCCCAGGCCAGCGGCGAGCACCATCGCCCTCATGCCGGGTTGGCCCGCAGATGGGTCGGCACATGGCGGTCGAGATAATCGCGCAGCGGCGCCGTGGCAGGGTGTTGCAAGGCGCGCGCGAGCAGCGCCCAGCAGCGCGGGCCATGCGCCAGGTAATGGGTCTTGCCATCACGCCTCGCCAGCCGCACCCAAAGTGCTGCCACCCGCAAATGCCGCTGCGCGGCATGCACCGCCATCGCCGCCTCCACATCGCGTATGCCGCAGAGTGCCTGGTAGCGCGCCACCGTGGCCGCGCGCAGCGCCGGGGCCACATCCCGCCTGGCATCCTCCACCAGCGAGACCAGATCATAGGCCGGGTGGCCCAGCGCGCCATCCTGGAAATCCAGCAGCCCGATGCCGCCGGGCAGCGGCATCAAATTGGCCGGGAAGAAATCCCGATGGACAAAACCTTGCGCCGCAAAGGGGGAGAGCATGGCGGCCAGCGCCGCATCCAGCCCGGCGCGTTGGCTGTCATCAGGCATGCTGCCCAGCGCCGCGGGCCACCACCAATCGAGAAAGGTCGCCGCCGTGGCCCGCTGCATTTCGGCCACGCCCCAATTCGGCAGGCCGGGCATCACCGGGGCGGCATGCAGGGCTGCCAGCGCCTCGGCCGCGGCAAGGTAGAGCGGTTCGGGCGCGGCACCGCCATCCAGCGTCTCGGCCATGGTCCGCAGGCCAAGATCCTGCACGATCAACAGGCCGGCCGCGGAATCCTCGGCCAGAATACGCGGCACCGCCACGCCGGCAGCGCCAAGGTGGCGGGCGATGGCGCTGAAGGGGCGCACATCCTCGGGCGGGGGGGCATGCATCAGCAGCGCCGGCTCAGGCCCGCCATGCAGGCGGGTGTAGCGGCGGAAACTGGCATCGGAGGGCAGGGCTTCCGCCCGGGCGGCGGCAAAGCCGTGCCGGGCGAGGAATGTTGCAATCACAGCCGCCCCTCCCAGCCGGTGAGTTGCGCCGCGCGGCGATCCTCATCAAGCGGCGTCAGCGTGATGCACAGGGCACCCTTCGGCGCCATGGCGCCCAGCCTTTCGGGCCATTCCACCAGCATAATCCCCTCCAGCGCCTCATCCCATCCCAATTCCAGCACCTCTTCCGCTCCGCCCAGCCGGTAAAGGTCAAAATGATGCGCCTGCCCTCCCCCCGGCACGGGATAGCTCTGCACCAGGGTATAACTCGGCGAGGGCACTTCCAGCGCCGGATCGCCCAGCAATGCGCGCAGGAAAGCCCGCGCGAGGGCAGATTTGCCGGCCCCCAGCGGCCCGCTCAGCAACAGGGCATCACCCGGCCGCGCGAGGCGCGCCAGATGCTGGGCTAGGGTTTCGGTGGCGGCAAGGTCATGCAGAATCATAGGCACCCCCAATCTGCCGCGTCGCGCCGCGCCGCGCTATCCTCCGAGCATGAATCACAAGAAAGCCCAGGCGCGGCTGGCCCGCATTCCGCTCTTCAAGCCCATCATCAAGGCGGTGGGGCCATGCACCCTGGCGGTGATGATGCGCGAGCCCTATGAGGCGCTGGTGCGCGCCATCGCCCATCAGCAGGTGCATGGCCGCGCCGCCGAGGCGATGCTCGGCCGGTTGCTGGCGCTGCATGCCGCACCGGAATTTCCGCCCCCCCGCTTCATCCTGGACCTGCCGGCCGAGGCACTGCGCGGCTGCGGCTTTTCCGGCTCCAAAGTGGCCGCCATTCGTGACATTGCCGAGAAATCCATGGCCGGCCTGGTGCCCAGCCTGGCCGAGGCGGCAGCACTTGATGATGAAAGCCTGATCGCGAGGCTGGTGGCCATTCGCGGTGTAGGGCGCTGGACGGTGGAGATGGTGCTGATCTTCACCCTCGGCCGGGAGGATGTGCTGCCGGTGGATGATTTTGGCGTGCGCGAGGGCTATCGGCTGGCGGCGGGGCTGGATGAGCAGCCCCGGCCGCGGGCACTGGCCGAAATCGGCAAGGAATGGGCGCCCTATCGCAGCATCGCCGCCTGGTATTTGTGGCGGCGGGCCGATATGGCGAAGAAAATCCAGCCGCTTGTCATCTGATCCGTACTATTCCGCAGCGCGGCAAATGGACAAGCTAACGCGATAAGATTTTTCGCACTCCTGATACACCTTCTGCTTGCTGGCTGCTCGATGGAGCACATGATCAGCGATCATTCCATCGCCTATAATCGCAGCGTCGAGCAATCAGCAAACTCACTGATGTTACGGAATATTTTACGTGCGCGCGATCAGGCGCCGCTGCATTTCACCACCATTGGCAATATCCGTGGCGGTTTCAGCCTGGGTGCCTCGCTCGGCTATGATGGCTCGACTGGCCTGGGCAACGGGATGCTCCCAACGCTCAGCGGCAGTTCCAATCCCGGCTTCGATATCGGCCCGCTCGACCGGCAGGAATTCGCCCGCGGCCTGATGCGCCCGCTCGACCCGGTGTTGTTCCGGGTCTTGTGGGACCGTAATATTCCTGACCAGCTGCTGATGTACCTGCTGATATCGCGCTTCGATGAGGGCCCAGGAGGGCGGCGCGCGATCAATGATCCGGCCTATCGTCACAACCTCACACCGGCCGAGCGAGCCGCATGCGCCGCCCAGGGGCTGAATGCCGAACACCCCTGCGATCGTTTCCAGGCCGTGGTGGATCAATTGACGTCAAATGGGCCGATCCTGTTCAACGGCTATACCCGCATCATACCCGTTGGCCCGCGGCTCACGCAGGCGCAGGCCGCTGCGCCAGAATTGCTGGCAGCACTGCGCCAGCCTGGCGTCAGCCTGCGGCCTGATGGGGCAGGCTAGCGCATGATGCGCGCGGTGGACCAGATGGCGATCTGCGTGCCGGGCCCGCCGGATGCGCAAGGCCGCAGGGTCTATACCGCCGCCTCGGTGGACCGCGACCCGCCGCAAATCTCAGGCCTGCTGCAGGATGGCGACCCGTGCCGCGCGGATGAGGTGGTGGAGCAACCCGCCGGAATAAGCGGCAGCCCAGCCCTCCCCTCCCTCGCTTGGTATTTGCGATCGTTGGAGGAGGTGCTGCAATATCTCGGTGCGATCCAGCGGCGCGAGGAAGCGGGTGTGCCCTACCGCGTTCATATCCGCGCCGGGGCTCATCCACGCGCCGCCCTCCGGTTATTCCGGCTCTGGCGCGATCGGCCGCCGCTGGGCAGGTTTTCAGCCGCCTACCGTGGTGACCATTACTGGGTGGCCGAATATGATCATCAGGAAGACCTCACCTTGCATGTGCTCGCGCTGACAACGCAATTGCTCAACCTGCAGAAGGCGTCGGGCGATATCGCCACGGCGAATATGCTGCGTCTGGTGCGCTGACTACAGCTTCATCACCGCAAAGCCTGCCGCCTCAACCATCACGGCAAAGAACCGCTCCATGGCGTGCGCTGCCATGCCATCCACCTGGCCGAGTTCAGGCTCGAAGAGGTCATGCTCAGCCGATAGGCGGGCGCAGCCAGCCAAGGCCTCGGGCCGGAACCAGAACATGGTGCCGGCGAAAAAACCACGTATGGGCGCATTCTGCAGGCCCAGCAGGGCGCCAATCTCGCCCATGCGGGCTTCGCAGCGATCGATATGTTGGCGCTCAGCCAGGGACAGCCAGGCTTCGCTCGCCCCCGCCATGCCTATCCGTGATTCGACAAAGAAGCCCTCGGCAAGGCGGCTGAGCGCAGTCGGACCCAGCAGCCCATCCAGCAGCGCCCGCCGCCAAGCCTAACCATGGCCCAGATGGGTGGATTTCTTCGAGTGGATCTTGCAACCAAGGCGGTAGCCTCGCGCGCGGGCTACCTCCAGCGCCGCCAGAAAGGGCGCCACATCCCGCCCGCGATTGCGGCAGACCAGAATATGCACCGGCCGCAGCGCCGCGATCAGCCGCTCCAGCGCCGCCACCGGCCAAGCCTCCGGCACCGAGACGATGACATCAAGCGCCATGCGCTGCCGGGCCTGGGCGATCAGGTCGGCGAATTCATCGATCAGGTCTTCGTAGAAGATATGCAGGCAGACCACCGCATCGGCATTGCGGCCGGTGGGCATGGCCTGATTATACCGCTCCGCCCTCTCACGCAGCGCCGTGGCATCAAGCGCCAGTTCCGTCACCACATCGGCGATGGCGGCGAGGAAGCCATAGCCAAACCGCGCCTCAGGTTCGAGATGGGCACCCTGCCCCCAGGCATTCCAGGCATTGACGAAAACCAGCCTTCGCCCGGGTGGATAATGCGCGCTGACATGCGCCGCCGCGGCGCGCAGCCAGCGATGGAAGCCCATCGGCGTGGCGCCGATGAAACTATTGCCCCGGCCGGGCCGCCGCGCCTCGTCATCAAAGCCGGGCATCACCGCCGGGTAGCGCGATGGCCCAGATGGCGGGGGGGCGGCGAGACGGGCGACCTCGGCCGCCACCGCCTGTGCATAATCATAGACATGGCCCGAATATTCGCTGTTCAGCCAAAGCTGCGCCTGGGTGACCTCCGCCAGGTCCAGCCCCTGAGGCGGGGTGTCCACCACGCCATCAAGGCCGAGCGCCAGGGGGTCTGTCAGCCCAGCAGCGCAGGCCGCGAGGATGCGCAGCCCAGCAAGGCCCGCCGCGCTGGCCAGCGCGCGCCAGGCTGCCACCATCGCGGCGCAGTCGGGAATTTCCGCCGGGCGGGCCAGCAGCAGCAGCGGGCAGCCATCGAGGAGGCGATAGCGCGGGTCGCGCAGGGCCGGCAGCAATGCCGCGAAGGCCACGCCATGCTGGGGGCCATGCTGGGGGCCATGCTGGGGGACAGCGCCCGCAGGTTGAGCGCCAGCATGCGCCCAGCAGAGCAGGAAGGCCATTTCGATCATGGGTTCGGCCAGCAAATGCCGCAATGGTCCGGGCGGCAGGGACTGCTCGCCATGATGCAGAAAGCAGAAGGCCCCCACGCCATAAAGCCTCGCCATCGCCACCTGGCGGCGCAGCGTGGCCGGGTCGGCCTGGTCGTAGAAGCCCAACTCACCAGGCAGCCTGGGCTGCAACTGGCCCAGATAATGCGGCACCGCGCCGGCCACATCAGCCCATTCGGTGTGGCCCAGGCCACGGGCGGCATCGGTTTCGGCCGAGCGCTGCATCCCGGCGTGATAGAAGGCGATGATCTGCAAAGCGGCGGGATCATGCTGCGGGGCTGCGGCGCCAGGCGCGCCGTAATCGGGGGCGTGGCCGCCCTCGCGGCGGGCGAAGGCGGCCTGCCAGGCCTGGGCGTGGCGATGATCCGCCGCCGCCTCGCCAGGGGCTAGGCTGAGCGCGGTGAAACCAGGATCGATCACCTCAGGGCATTCTGCCTGCAAGGCGGCGCGCAGCCATTGGCGGGGGGTCTGGTCATGGCCGGCAGCGGCGCGCCATTCGCGCAGCGCCTCGGCCAAGGCTCTGGCAGGGGCTGCGAGCAAGCCCTCCATTGGCGAGGCGGCCGGCTCGAAGCGCAGCAGCCGCAGCCGCAGCAGGGCGAAGGTCACGGCGTTATCCGCGGGGTCAAAACGCAGCCGACGGACCAAGGACGTGGTCGCGAATTCACGAAACCAGAGATTGGCGCTGACTGGGCGAAGCTCCACCGCGCCGGCTTCACAATACCCCTCCCCCTCATCGATATACAGGGTCGGCGGCCCCACGAAATCCCGGCCATCGGCCACCTCAAAGAGCAGGCCATAATTGGCTGGGGGGAGTGGCCAGCCGGGCGCATCGGGGGCGAGTTCCAGTTGCGGGTCGGGGCCATCGGCGCTGAAACAGGCTAGGCCATACTGATGGCTGATGCGCATCCGCTCGCCCGGCAAGACGGCCAGGGGCACCTCGGTATAGGGCCGCCCAGCCGCGGCTGCGGGGGGCGCCAGCCGCGACACCCCCCGCCCCAGCATGGCGGCAATCTCGCGCTTGGCATGCGGATTATCCGGCTCCACCGCCAGACAGGCGAGATAGGCCTCGCGCGCTTCGGGCAGCATGCCGCGCAGCTTCAGGAGATGTCCGATTTGCAAATGAATATCGCCATCGGGCTGCGGCATATGGCCCAGAGCGGTGCGATAGGCGCTCTCGGCGGCGTCGAGCAGGCCCTGCTCCTTCAGCGCATGGCCATATTGCACCCAAATGGCAGCGAGCGCCGGGGCAATGGCCAGCGCCTGGGCATAGGCGCGGGCGGCCTCGGGCCATTGCCGCCGACGATTGGCGGCATCGCCCTCACCGACCAGGCGGGAGAGCTCGCCCAACCCCCGCAGCGCCTCGCGCGCGGACGAGAGCCGGGGGTCGAGGCGCAGCGCGGCATGGCAGTGCCGGATGGCCTCATCCCGCCGGCCGGCAGCGGCCTCGGCCAGGCCGGCATCAAGCGCCGCCTGCGCTGCGCCCTGATGATCGGCAAGCGGCAGCGCGGTGTCGCGCGCTGACGTGGCTTTGGTCATGCGGCATGACCCTCCTCGCCATCGCTCCTACACTATATTTTCTCAGGAGTAATGTTTCTGGGAATGCATGATCGTCGATAGCCTCCCACCCACGCAGAGCGGCGGGCGTTATCGGCTCCCTGACAGGAGCCGATGCCCAGATCTTCAGCCCAGTGCTGGGCTGGTTCTCACAATCAAGCCGCCTTCACCAAGCCACCATCATCGGCCAGCGCCTTGATGTGGTGATCCGCATCGCCGAACAGGCTGTCATTCATCGTCAGCCGCTTGAAGTAATGGCCACAGGCATATTCCATCGTCATGGCGATGCCACCATGCAACTGGATGCTTTGCTGGCCGACCAGCCGCGCCGAACGGCCAATCTGTACCTTCACCGCCGATGCACCTCGCCGGCGCTCATCGGCATCACTATCGGCCGCCGCCTGCACCGCGAAAAAGCTCATCGAGCGCGCCTGCTCCAAGGCCACCAGCATATCCGCCGCCCGGTGTTGCAGGGCCTGGAAGCTGCTGATGGGTTTGCCGAATTGCTGGCGCGTCTTCATGTAATCCAGCGTCATGGCATGGGCGATATCCATGCAGCCCACTGCCTCGAATGCCAGGGCGGCGATGGCCTCAGCCACCACGGCCTCGACCATGGGCAGCCCATCTTCGGCCACCAGGATGGCGGGCGCCTTGTCGAACTCCACCTCTGCTGCCCGGCCACCATCGACGGTGCGAAAGCCACGCGCGGTGGCGTGCTTGGCCTCCACCATGAAGACACCAATGCCACCATGGTCACGCTGGCCACCGGCATGGCGGGCGGTGACGAAGAAGCGGTCCGCGCTATCACCATGCAGCACCATGCCCTTGCGGCCGGTGATCACCCAGCCAGCACCCTCGCGCTTGGCCGTGGTCGCCACGTCGAAAAGGTCATAACGCGATTGCCGCTCCACCTGGGCGAAGGCCAGCTTGCATTCGCCGGCGGCAACCTGCGGCACCAATTCGCGGCGCAGCTCGGCGCTCGCGCGGCGCAAGAACCCGCCACCCAGCACCACAGTGCTGAACCAGGGCTCCAGCGCCAAGGCCTTGCCCATCTGCTCGGCTATCAGGCAGGTGTCGGTCAGGCCACCGCCAAAACCGCCATCCTCCTCGGCGAAGGGCAGGCCGAGCAAACCAAGCTCAGCATATTGCGCCCACATCGCCGTGCTCCACCCCTCGGCCGATTTGATATAGGCCTTGCGCTGCTCGAAGCCGTAGCCATCGGCAAACATCTTTCGCACGCTGTCGGCCAGCAGCGATTGGTCCTCGGTGAGGTCAAAATCCATTGTCTGTCAGAGCCCCAAAAACGCTTTTGCCATGATGTTGCGCTGGATCTCGTTCGACCCGCCATAAATGCTTTGCTTGCGCCAATTGAAATAGGTGCCGGCCAGGCCAAAGGCCCAATCAGGCGCCAGATCCCACTCATTCGAGCCTTCCTCATCCGGGTCACCATCCACCCAGGCATAGGGTCCGGCCGCCTTCATCAGCATCTCCGAGACACCTTGCTGAATCTCGGTGCCCTTGATCTTCAGCACCGAGGTGGCGGGGTTGGGCTTGCTGTCAGCACGCTTCATGTCCTGGGCGATGACGCGCATGACGGTCATCTCCAACGCCTTCAACTCCACCTCAATCTCAGTCATCTGCCGGCGGAAATCCGGGTCCTCGATCAAGGGGCGGCCGCCATCCATGCTCTCGCGCGCAATGATCTTCAGGCGGCGAATGCGTTCGCGGCTGGCACCAACACGGGCCTGGCCGAAGCGCTCATTGCCCAGCAGATACTTGGCGCAATCCCAGCCCTTATTCTCCTCGCCCACCAGGTTCTCCACCGGCACGCGCACATCATCGAAGAACACCTCATTCACCTCATGCCCCCCCTCAATCGTGATGATCGGGCGGACAGTGATGCCAGGCAGGTTCATCGGGCAGAGAATGAAGGAAATACCCTCCTGCTTCTTCGCCTCCGGATTGGTACGGCAGAGCAGGAAAATCCAATCGGCATGCTGGGCCAGCGTCGTCCAGGTCTTCTGGCCGTTGATCACCCACTCATTGCCATCACGCACCGCGCGGCACTTCAGGCCGGCAAGGTCTGACCCCGCGCCAGGCTCGGAAAAGCCCTGGCACCACCAATCATCCAAATTCGCCATGCGCGGCAGAAAACGCTGCTTTTGCGCCTCAGTGCCAAAGGCAATGATCACCGGGCCGCACATATTCACGTTGAAACCGAGCGGCGAGGGCGCGGGCGCCATCTGCAACTCTTCACGGAAAATGTATTTCTGCGCCGCCGACCAGCCAGGCCCACCCCATTGCACCGGCCATTCCGGCACCGCCCAACCCTTGGCATTCAGAATTTTCTGCCACTCCACCACCATCGCCTTGGTGGGCGACTTGCCCGCGACCAACCAGGCCCTGGTCGCCGCCGGCAGGCTGGCATCAATGAAAGCACGCACCTCGTGGCGGAAGGCAATCTCCTCCGCGGAAAAATTCAGGTCCATGTCAGGCTCCTTGGGAATGGGGTGAGGTGAAGTTTCGTGGGTGGCCCGCAAGGGGGCTTTGCCCCCCGACACCCCCCACCAGGGGCGACCCGCCCCTGGACCGTGGAAGAATATGTGTTGGGTGAGGGAGGGGGGCGGGTCGGGCGTGTCGCAAGGGCGGCGCAAACTGCCCCCCTCCCTCACCCAACACATCCCCCGGGATGCAGGGGCCTTTCGGCCCTTGCTGGGGGGGTTGGACATGTATGTCCAACGGGGGCAAAGCCCCCTGACGGGCCACTTGCGCCACCCCGCCCCACCCCATACTCAAGCGACCTTACGTGCGCCTGAGTTCGCGAAGGACCCGCCTTCCGCTGCGAGGCGTTCGATCAGCGCGCAGGGTTTGAGGTTGGGGTCATTGGTGGCGGCGGCGTATTGGGCGAGTTTGTCGCGCACGGCTTTGAGGCCCATGCGGTCGGCCCAGAACATCGGTCCACCGCGCCAGGCCGGCCAGCCGAAGCCGTTGCAGAAGATCACGTCGATATCGATCGCGCGCGAGGCGATGCCTTCTTCCAGGATCTTCGCACCTTCATTGACCATCGGCAGCAGCAGGCGTTCGAGGATTTCGCTATCCTCGATCTTGCGACGGCGCACCTGCGATTTCTCGGCGAGGTCAAGGATGGTGGCTTCGACGATGGGGTCCGGCAGGCGGGTGCGCTTTTCGTCATACATATACCAGCCCTTGCCGGTTTTCTGGCCGAAGCGGCCCAACGCCACCAGCGCGTCCGCGATGGGGGCGACGGTGCCGCGGGCGCGGCGCACGGCGGCGCCGATATCCAGCCCGGCAAGGTCACCCGTGGCGCAGGGCCCCATGGCCATACCGTAGCCTTCCATCACCCGGTCGATATCCTGCGGCAGCGCGCCTTCCATCAGCAGCGCTTCCATTTGCGGCCCGCGCTTGCCGGTGATGCGGTTGCCCACGAAGCCGTCGCAATTGCCCACCACCACATTCAGCTTGTTGATGCGCTTGCCCACATCCATCGCAGTCGCAATCGCCGCCATCGAGGAGGCGCTGCCACGCACAATCTCCAGCAGACGCATCACATTGGCGGGCGAGAAGAAATGCATCCCCACCACCAGTTCCGGCCGTTTGGTGGCTGAGGCAATGGCGTCGATATCCAGGGTGGAGGTGTTGGAGGCCAGCACCACGCCCGGCCGCGCCAGCGCATCGAGCTTGGCGAAGATCTCCTTCTTGGCGCCCATATCCTCATAGATCGCCTCGATCACCAGATCGGCATCCTTCACCACGTCGAGCGTGGTGGAGCCTTTGAGCAGCGCCTTGCGCTTCTCAAATTCGGCCTGGGAAAGTCGCCCCGAGGTGACGGTGCGTTCCCAATTGGCATGGCACTTGGCCAGGCCACGATCCAGCGCCTCTTGCGTCGTCTCCACCACCGTCACCGGCATGCCGACATTGGCGAAATTCATCGCGATGCCGCCGCCCATGGTGCCAGCCCCGATCACCACCGTGTTCTTCACCGGCAGCGGCTGGGTATCGGCGGGCATATCGGGCACGCGCTGGGCTTCACGCTCACCGAAGAAGATGTGGCGCAGCG
Source organism: Rhodovarius sp. (assembly GCF_040399605.1). Classification (NCBI taxonomy): domain Bacteria; kingdom Pseudomonadati; phylum Pseudomonadota; class Alphaproteobacteria; order Acetobacterales; family Roseomonadaceae; genus Rhodovarius; species Rhodovarius sp. Next base: position 20,145 of record NZ_JBBARU010000017.1, read on the forward strand.
CGAAGCTCTGCTCGCCTTCCACCAGGCGGGTGAATTGCTGACGTTCGACCAGCAGACCCTCATCAAAGGCGGCGGTGAGGGCGGCGCGCACCGCGGTCACGCAGCCTTTGGGGCTTTCCTGGCCGCGGGCGCGCTTGAGCAGTGCTGCGGCCGCAGCGTCAAAGGCGGCCATATCGGCGCCTTCGATCTTGTCACGACGGTTGCGCGCCAGGGTGAAGCTGCGGCCACTCTTCGCCGCCTCGCGGGCCCAGGCGATGGCGCCCTGCTCCAGATCGCCATCGATCACGGCATCGATAAAGCCAAGCTTGAGGGCCTCGCCCGCCCGCACCGGCTCGCCGGTCACGATGATCTTCAGCGCAGCCTCGCCGCCGATTAGGCGCGGCAGGCGCTGGGTGCCGCCCGCGCCGGGCACGAAGCCGCGCTTGACTTCGGGCAGGCCAAGCTGGGCCGAGGCCAGGGCCACGCGGGCATGGCAGGCCAGCGCCACTTCCAGCCCGCCGCCGAGCGCGCTGCCATGGATGGCGGCCACAATGGGGATCTTGCTGTTCTCGATCGCGTCAAACACCTCGGGCAGCGAGGGCGGCTGGCGGGGCTTGTTGAACTCGGTCATTTCGGCGCCGGCGGAGAACATCCGCCCCGTGCCGATCAGCACAATCGCCCGCGCCCCCTCGCGTGTGCAGCGCTGAATGCCGGCCAGCAGCCCCGCGCGCACGCCGGTGCGCAGGGTATTGACTGGCGGATTGGCAATCCGCAGCACATGCACATCGCCATCAAAGGCGTGCTCAACAAATTGCGCGTCGTCCTGCATGGGCGCTGGTCCTTCCGTCCCGAAACTTCTTGTTGGACGCATGACAAGCCGCGCGGCCGCACCTGTCAACCACGCCAGCCCAGATGGGTTATCGCTGAGCGGCCAGTGCAGCCTGGGCCTGGGCAAAGCCGCGCCTGGAGAGCGGCAGCGTGATCTCACGCTGGCTCGCATCTTGGAAAATGAGGCGGGCACCCGAAGGTTCGGCACGCAAACGGCGCATCAGCGCGTCATCAGCCTCGATGGTGGCAAAGCAGGCCTGTGGCACGCAGCGCTGATATTGCAGCAGAATCGGCGTAGCATCGAGTACGAGGCGCACCCCCGCCGGCAATTGCACATCGAGCGGCAAAAACGCCGTGACGAGCAAAGGCGCCTGTGGGTTGACCCGGCCCAGAACGATCGCCGCCAATGGCCGGCGTTCCTGATTGGACAGCGTGGTCGCCACTTCGCAATTGCGCGGCGGGCCCACCACACATCGCAGCGACCAATCGCCAAAGCTGGCCACTGTGCGATCCTGCGCCATGGCGGGCATGGCCGTCAGCACGGCCAAAAGGCACGCCATTACAATCCGCTCGCGCATCAGCCGTATCGCCCCTTGGTTCAGCCCAGAATGGCCAGCAGCTTGGAAAGCTTCGGCACCGCTTCCAATTCGGCGCGGCCCGTCCGCTCGAAGGCCTTGTATTCTCTCTCGATGAAATCTTCCAGCGGGAGATGGTTCGTCTCGCCCCTTGGGCCGTGTTTGAACACCGTGCTGCCCTCCAGCCCCAGGCGCCGGGCCAATGGCGGCAGGAGCGGATGCGCCGCATGCATCGCCAGGTCATCGATGATCGCATCGGGGTCGATTGTCGCGCGCTCATCCACCAGGCCGGCCATGCGGCACATCGCCAGGCCCAGATCGGCGAAGGCCCAGCTCTTAGGATGGTTGAGGCTGTGCATGAAGCAGCCGCGCGCCATCCAACGGTCGAAGAAATGGTCAATGCCGATATTGAAATGCGCGAAGAGTTCAACGGCTAGGGCCCGCTCATGCGCGAAGGTCTCGAAATAGCCCAGGCGGCCGAAGACCAGCGCATTGTACAGCGCCATGGTCTGCCGCACCGAACGGCCAGTGAGGAAACCTCCGATAGCGATGCGCGAATGGTAATGATGGGTGGGCCCGTCAAGAAAGCCCGAAGCCGTCGTGATATAGACCGTATCGGGGTGAAAGCCGGCAAAGCTGAAACTCGGCAGGATCGTCAGCACCCGCACGCTGGCGGCCAGCCTATCGGTGGCCAGGGGCCCCATCTCGTCAGGCATGAAGATCGACAGCACATGGTCGCAGGCGGCGCAGGAGGCCGCCACCGCCTCACGCGTCATTGGATCGGCCATATGGCCGACATCATAATTCTCCACCACGGCCGAGGGCAGGGCATGGCGGACCACATCGCCCAACATCCTGTTCTGGCAAGTGAACACGATGCCAATCTTCATGGCCCCGGCCCCGTGGCCAATAGATCCTCCTCGCAAATGATCCTGGCGCGGGCGTCATAGGCCGCCCGCTCCTCATCGCTGAGGGGGGAAGCGGCGGCGTTCAGCGATGGGGCGGGCATGGCGGCAGGTACAGCCGCCGCGGCCTCGCCCCCGCTCAGCATATGCCGGTTGAACAGCGCCATGACCTGCGCCACCCCCAGCGGGCTGACCGAACGCAGATCGGCCTCAAAGGCCCCGGGGGCATTCATCGGTGCGGTCACGATCTCATAGGAGGAAAAATAGCAGACCCGTGCATAGCGTTCGCGCATCATCTCGGCCGCGAGCCGAAGCGTGGCCTTGCTCAGCGTATTGCTGATCATCACATGGCGCGGCTCATAAGTCGCGGCCAGCGCCACCGGCGAGACGGTGAAGATGAAGCGAACCTGCGGGTTGACCATGCAGATATCGGCCAGGACCTCTTCCAGATCCTGCCAAATCTCGTTCAGGCAGAAATTATGGAACGACGCCGCGCTGGCGCCCTGGGTGACACCCAGCACGCCCGGGGGCACCGGCAGCGCCATGCCATCCTCGCTCAACCATGCCTCGGTCAGTCCAAGGGTGAAGATGAACACCGTGCAGGTTTCGAACATCTCCCGCACGGCGGCGAAATGCGCCTCGCGCGCATCGCTTACCGCCCCGGCACTGGCCAGGCCAAGCCCGCCCTCGCCCAGCATCTGCGGCCGAAACGGGTCAACATAGCACCCGCTCGGCAGCCGCCAGACCGCGTCGCGCGGCCGCACCAGCCCATAGGCACGCAGCAGCAACTGCCGCAATTGCCGGGCGGTGTAGATATTGCCAAAGCGCGCCGAGAAGGGGCTGTCACCCTCGCCCACCTCGGTTTGCAGAAAATTGAAGCCGGCGCCGGCCAGGTTGCGGGCAATATGTTGGGCGAAACATGAACCGGCAGCGGCCACACGGTCCTGCGGGCCAATCCGGAAGGGCAATTCGCCCACCGGATCAAAGCCGCCCCCGGCCAAGCCGGTGGCCCCGGCATGGCAGACGGATGCACGCCAGAAATGCCGCGCCGGCAAGGAGCGGTATGGGTGCTCCTGCATGGCTCAGCGCCCCGACGGCCTGGCCGCCACCATTGGATGAGCGCCTACCAACGGCGGGTTGGGCCGCAATCGAGATGGATGAAACCATCGCGCCGATACAGCCCCACACCGCCCAACTGCATCTCCGCCGCGACCCGGGCCAGTTGCAGCGAGGCTCGGCCGGGCAGTTGCACATCCGCCGCCATGCCCGACATATGCAGCGAGACGCGGCTGACACGGCGCGATTGCCGGGCGCGAGCGGCATTGGTCTCGGGCGCGCGGTAGCCGGAAATCACCAGCCAATTCTCATCCGAACCCATCCGGGCCTGCACCGCGGCCAGCACGTCGAATAGCCGCGGGTCCATCGGCGTGGCCTCCTCCATGCCGGGGTCGCGCAGCACCCAATCCAGTTGGCGCAGCGCCTGGCTCTCATAGCGCCCATCGCGCCAATAAACGCCTTGGAAATTCTCGCCCGTCTGCACCCGGCGAACCCCCAGCGCGCGCGCGCCACCGCCCAAGGCCTGCGCCACGGCCGGCGCGGCGGCCAGGGAGGCCGCGGCCACGCCACCGACGGCAGCGGCGAAGAGCCCGCGCCGGCCCAGCGCCGGCTGGCCCTCACAAGCCGCGTCCTGCGCCTCACAAGCCGGGCAGGAATGGCTCCAGGGAGACCGGAAGAGGCCCATACTCAAGCCCTCGCCGCCATGGGCCGGGCGGGGCCGCGCTCCATGGCGCGCCAATAGGCCTCGTCATGGCCATAAAGATCAGGGCGAATACGCACCAGGCCATTTTCAACCACGGTGGTGCGATAGATCAGCCGCACGCTGGGCTGCCGGCGCAGGGCAATGCCAAAGGTGCGCCCATCGCTCACGCTGCGGGCCATGCGGTTGCGGTCCCAGCCCTCCATCCCTTCAACCGCCATGGCCAGGAAATCCATCGGCCGGCCGAGGCGCACGCAGCCCGAGGAGAAGGCGCGTTCGGAGCGGCCAAAGAGATGCCGCTCGGGCGTGTCATGCATGAAGATATCTTCGCTATTGGGCATGACGAATTTGATCCGGCCCAGAGCATTCGCCTCGCCTGGATCCTGGCGCATGGTGAAGGGGAAATTGGTGCGGCTGTAATTGCGCCACTCCACCGTGGTGGGGTCAACCTCCACCTGCTCGCCATCCACCCGCTGGAAGATACGGGTGCCGTTGCGGACCAATGCCAGAGGGTTGCGCTGCAGCAGGGGCAGCTTGTCCTCCACCGCATTGCGCACCGGCACCCCCCAGGGCGGGTTGAACTGCACGGAGGTCAGCCGGGTGGTGAGCAGCGGCGTGGCGCGCTGCGGCCGGCCGATAATCACCGGCATCTCGAGCACGACCTTCTGCCCCTCATACACATGCAGCATGAAATCGGGGATATTGACCTCGATGCGGCGCTCACGGCCGGGCTCCGGCGCGGCGCGGCGCAGATCCATGGCGATGCTCAGCGCGCGCACATCCATCGATGCCGTGCGGTTGAGCGCCATCTGGGTGCCCGCACCCACCCGGCCATCCGCCTCAAGCCCGGCGGCATTCTGGAAGCGACGCACCGCCTCGGCCAGCACCTCATCATACATATTGGGCTCGGCCACCGGCGCAGCCGCCACCACCGGGTCAGTCGCAGCAAGGCGGGCGCGCAGCGCCGGCACACGCTCAGAAAAACGGCCGGGCTCGATAATGCCGCCGGTGGGCACGGCGGGTAGTGCGCCGCGGGCCTCGCGCGCGCGCGCCTCAGCCATCGCGGCGCGCAGCGCGGCCTGGCCTGCTGGCAGATCGGCGGCGCGACTGATCACCTGGGCCGGCTCGGCGCTGCCGGCCAATTCACTCATCCAGCCATTGAGCGGCAAAGCGGGCGTGTCGCGGCGAATATCAACCCGCCCCGGCGGGGCCATGGCGCGGCCATGCAGCAGGTCAGTCAGCGCCTGGCGGGCGGCATTATGGGTGGCGGATTGGAAGCCGGCCGGGTCACTCATCGCCGCCTCACGCGCGGGCAGGCCGTACCAGGTAGGGTCGAGCCCATCAGCATCCAGGCCGCGCAGGCGCTCATGCAAACGCATGATAGGCTCAGGCACGGCGGACCATTCTGCGCGGGCGGGCCGGGCCACACTGAAAGCCAGCGCCGCAGCACTTCCCAGCATCAGGCGGCGGTCAAGTTTGGTGGAGGGCATAGGCAACTACCTTTGCAACCGGAGGCTCAATGCGACCGCAGGGCTGAAAAAATACCAGCCCCAAGGCGGAATACCGCGATTCACCCCACAGCGCCAAGTGTTGACGTGTAACGCGCTGATAAGAGAGGCTCTGGAAATGGAAACAACAGCCCCCATAGCCGCCGCCGCCCTCAGGGCGAATTCCAGCCTCGATGCGGCTTTGGCCGATGCCCATGCCCGCTACGCCGCCGCCCGGCCGCGCAGCGCGGAAATCCACGCCAAAGCCCGCGCCTCACTGGCCGGGGGCAATACCCGCTCGGTGCTGTTCTACGCCCCCTTCCCCACCGCCATGGCGCGGGGCGAGGCGGCGCGGCTTTATGATATGGATGGCCGCGAATACATCGACGCCCTGGGCGAATACACGGCGGGATTGTTTGGCCATTCGGAGGCGAGGATCATCACTGCGGTAAAGGCCGCGCTCGATGGCGGCATCAACCTCGCTGCGGTGGGCGAGAAGGAGGGCGATTTCGCCGCCCTGCTCTGCGCCCGCTTCCCCGCGCTGGAATTGGTGCGCTTCACCAATAGCGGCACTGAGGCGAATATGATGGCGCTCGCCGCCGCGCGCGGCTTCACCGGCCGCAATGACGTGATGGTGGCACGCGGTGGCTATCATGGCGGGGTGATGACCTTCGCCAGCGAGAAAAACGCGGTGAATGTCCCCCTGCCGCTGCATTTCATGGATTACAATGATGCTGCAGGGGCGGCGACGCAAATTCGCGCATTGGGGCCGCAATTGGGCGCGGTGCTGGTGGAGCCCATGCTGGGCTCGGGCGGCTGCATACCGGCCAGGCGGGCATTCCTCGCTGCCCTGCGCGAGGCCTGCTCGGAAACCGGCGCCCTGCTGATCTTCGATGAGGTGATGACCTCCCGCCACAGCGAGGGCGGCATGCAGGCGCTGCTGGGCGTCACGCCGGATTTGACCACATTGGGCAAATACATCGCCGGCGGCATGAGCTTTGGCGCCTTTGGCGGCGCCGCCGATATCATGGCGGTGTTCGATGGCCATAAGCCCGGCGCCCTGCCGCATGCGGGCACCTTCAACAACAATGTCTGGTCGATGGCGGCCGGCTGCGTGGCGATGGGCGAGATCTTCCTTGGCCCGGTGGTGGGCGCGCTATTTGCCCGGGGTGAGGCGCTGCGCGCGGGCCTGAACGCAGCCTGCGCAGGGCTGCCCATGCAATTCACCGGCCTGGGCAGCATGATGAGCGTGCATTTCCGCGAGGGCCAAATCGAGCGCCCCTACAAGGCCAGCCCGCGTGACGAGGCGCTGCGCGAATTGTTCTTCTTCGACATGCTCGAAGCCGGGATTTACATCGCCCGGCGCGGCATGATGGCGCTGAGCCTGCCGATCACCGACGCGGACACCGCCGCCATCACGGCCGCGGTGCGCGAATTCGCAGCGCTGCGGCGGCCACTGCTGACCGCCGGGTGATCACCGCGGGGCCGACCAGACAGACGCCCGCACCGCCGAGGCCGCCAGCACGCCATAGGCGGTGATGCCCAGCGCCACGGCGAGAAAATGCCCTTCAATGCCCATGCCCAGCTCATTGGCCAGGAGATGGCCGCCCAGCACCGCAATGCCCAGGCGTGATAGCCCCGCCACCACCGGCCAGCGCATCCGCCCAGCCCCCATGGCCGCGAAATACATCGCCATACCCAGGCCAAAACCGGCAAAGGCGGGGCCGATAAAGGCCAGCGCCAGGCCTGCAATGGCCTGCACCTCGGCATCGGAGGCAAAAAACCCGGCAAAACGCTGCGGCGCCAGCGCCACCGACAGCCCCACCACAGCGCAGACCAAAAAGGCCATGCCACCACCCACCCAGGCGGTGCGCCGGGCCAATTCCCAATTGCCCGCACCCGCCGCGCGGCCCACCAGCGCGGTGAGCGCCGAGCCCACGCCAAAGGCCAGCGGGATCATCAGAAATTCCAGCCGGGCCGAGACGCCATAGGCCGCCACCGCCACCGGGCCATAGGATTTCAACTGCGCGGTGACCAAAATGGTGGTGAGATTGGCCACCGTCGCCAAGGCGCAAGCCACCGCCCCCACCGCCAAAATCCGGCGGAACAGGGCCGCCTGAAACGGCACAAGCAGGCTAGGCCGAAAACCCGCCGCCCCGCGCATCACCACCCAGCCCATCATCAGCGCCGCCCCCCACATGGCCAGGCCAAAGCCCAGCCCCAGGCCTGCCATGCCCAGGCCCAGGGGCTCGGCCAGCAGCCAGCCCAGGGCGGGGAAGACCAGCCAGGCCATGGAATTGATCCGCGCCGCCAGCCCATGCCGCCCCGCGCCGCGCAGCACCGAGGCCAAGGTATTGGCCAGCCAGGCCGGCACCGCCCCCAGGCCAAAAAACGCGACGGCATAAGGCACAGCCTCAGCAGCCGCCTCCGGCCCACCAATCGCGGTGAAAATGGGCCGAGGGAACACGACCATGGCCAGGATGAAAGCCGCAGCGAAGAGCATGGCGATGGTGAGTGCATGCAGCACCATCGCGCTCGCCTCATCCGGCCGCTTCGCCCCCAGCGCGCGGGCGATGGCCGAGACCACGCCGCCTCCCATCGCTCCCGCACTCATCTGGCCCAGCAGCAGGGTGAAGGGCAGCACCACGGCGTAACCGGCCAGCGCCTCCCGCCCCAGCCTGGCTGCGACCACCGTCTCCACCAGCACCGCCCCGGCTTGCAGCAGCGACTGCATGGTGGTGGGCACAGCAAGGGTCAAAATGGCGCCGGCCACGGAGGCATAACCCAGCCGGGGGGCGGCGGCACTCACGCGAAGCGCTCCGGCGCGAAGGCCGCCAGTGATGTGTTCGGCGTGGGCCCCAGCATGGCACTCGCCAGCAGCGCCCCGGTGGGGGCCGAGCCGGTGAGGCCGAGATGGCCATGACCAAAGGCGCACCACAGCCCTGGCCATTTCGCCACGGGGCCGATCACCGGCAGGCTATCGGGCAGGCAGGGCCGGTGGCCCATCCAGAACCCCTCGCAGCCGGCGGTGGAAATGCCCGGAAAAACCCGCGCCGCATCCGCCAGCAGATAGGCCGCCCGCTTGGGGTTGGGTTTGCGCTCCAGCCCGCCGAATTCGACCGTGCCGGCAATCCGCAGCCCCATCTCCATCGGGGTGAAAAACGCCTTTCGGTCCGCCGCCACCACCGGGCGGCTGAGGTTCAAACCCGGCTTGGGCAGCATCACATGATAGCCGCGCTGGCTCTCCAGCGGGATGGCATAGCCCAGCGGCCGCAACAATTGGGTGGACCAGGCGCCAGCGGCCAGCACGGTGTATTCGCCATGCAGCGGGCCGGCATCGGTCGCCACGCCGGTCACCCGCCCGCCCTCGGTGATCAAGGCCTGGGCGCGGCCGCGCAGCACCACCCCACCCATGCGGGCCACGCCACGGGCAAAGCTCTCGGCATGCCGCCGCGGGTTGGTGGAAAACCCTTGATCGGGCGAATAGACGCCCAGCTGATAGGCATCCGAAAGCCCCGGCTGGAAGGCATGCAGCGCCGCGCCGCGCAGGATTTCGATCTTCTGGCCATATTGCTCACGCAGCGTCCAACCGGCTGCATCCTTGGCGAAATGCTTGTCGTCGAAATAGACCTGCAACTGGCCATCACCACGCAGCAGATCCAAAGCCCCCTCCTCGGCCAGCATGGCGCGGTGGTGTTCCACGGCGCTGTAATGCAGTTGCGACAGCGCATGGGCGATTTCCGCCACCCGGGCCGGGCGGGCACTGGCGACAAAGCGCGCCAGCCAGGGCAGCAGCCGGGGCAGATAATCGGGCGGGATGCGCAGCGCCCCGGCGGGATTGAGCAGCATGCCCGGCACCTGGCGCAACACGCCAGGCATCGCCAATGGCGCAACCGAGCCGCTAGAAACCGCGCCAGCATTGCCCGAGGAGGCGCCGGAGGCCGGGTCCTCAGGGTCCAGCACCGTCACCTCGCCGCCCGATTTCGCCAAATGCCAGGCGACAGCGAGGCCGACGACGCCGGCGCCGATGACGATGATGCGGGGTTTGTCTTGCATGGCATGCATGCTCGTCGTGCGCGCGCCCGAGGGCAAGCCCAAGGGGGGCAGCGGCATGATCACGCCGCCAGCGATTGACGCGCCCCCGCCCTGCGACGAACCTGAGGCCTGTTTGGGTGGGAGGAAGCCAATGAGGATCGTTGCGAATCCAGGCCTCGGTGCGCGGCTGCTGGATGTCGATCTGGCCAGGGAGCTGGACGGGCCGGATTTTGACGCGCTGCTGGCAGGGCTGGGCCGCCATGGCGTGCTGCATGCGCCAGGCCAGGCGATGGACGCGGCGCAGCTGGCCGCGCTCGGCGCCCGGCTGGGAACGCTGGAGGTCAATGTCGCCAATAAGTACCACGCCCCGGGCATTCCCGAGGTGATGATCCTCTCCAACAAGCGCGATGCAGAAGGCCGGGCGCTCGGCCTGGGCGATGCCGGCCAGGGCTGGCACACCGATATGAGCTATTCCGCCGATATCGCCCTGGCCAATATCCTGCATGCCAAGGAGGTGCCGGCGCGCGATGGCGTGGCGCTGGGCTCCACCCAGTTCCTCGACATGCACGCCGCCGCGGCCGAATTGCCCGAGGAGATCGCCACCCGCATCCGCGGCCGCCGCGCGCTGCATGATTTCGAAAAATTCTGGGACATGGTGCGAAAACGCCCCGGCTCCGAACGCGGCCCCCTCACCGCCGAACAGCGGGCGAAAAAACCGCCGGTTTGGCAGCCCATGCTGCGCCGCCACCCCATCACCGGGCGCGAGGTGCTGTATTGCAACCCGGGCTACGCCACCATGATCGAGGGCCTGGAAAAGCCGGAAAGCGATGCGCTGCTGGCCTTCCTCTTCCGCCACCAGACCCAGACCAAATACCTCTATGCCCATAGCTGGTCCGCCGGTGACGTGCTGATGTGGGATAATATCGGCACCATCCACAACGCGGTCGCCGATTACAGCGAGGCCGAGCCGCGCTACATCCTGCGCGTGCAGGTGATGGCCGACCGCTATACCGAGGCGCTGGCAGCATGAGGCTGGGCACCGCGATGCTCAATGGCCACCCCACCCTGGTGGCGGCCATGGAAGACGGGCTGGTGGCGCTGCGCTCCCCTGCCCTGCCAGAAACCCTGCTGGGGGTGCTGCAGGCCGGTGAGGCAGCCCTGGTGGAATGCGCCCGCCTGCTGGTGCTGGCCGCCCAACCCGGCAGCCCCCGCCTGGGGCCGGCCAGGATCATGGCGCCCTTCCTGCCGGGCAAAATCCTTGGCGTTGGACGCAATTACGCTGATCATGCGAAGGAGGTGGGCGGCCCCAAACTCACCGCGCCGCGCATTTTCCTCAAGCCCAGCTCCTCGGTGGTGGGGCCAGGGGCAGCGGTGCGCATCCCGCCCGCGGTCACCAAACCGGATTGGGAGGCGGAACTGGGGGTGGTGATCGGCCGCCCGGCCTGGCAGGTGCCCGAAGGCCGGGCGCTGGACCATGTGGCCGGCTATACCGTGCTGAACGATGTCTCAGCGCGCGAATTCCAGTTCGACCAGCCGCTGGCCATGACCAGCTCCGCCAAGGGCCTGGACGGTTTCTGCCCCATGGGCCCCTGGCTCGTCACCGCCGATGAGGTGGGCGAGCCCTGGGACCTGGAGGTGACCTGCCACCTCAATGGCGAGGAGGTGCAGCGTGGCAATACGCATGACCTCATCTTCTCCGTGCCAGCGCTGATCGCCTATCTCTCCCGCTATATGGAATTGCAGCCGGGCGATGTGATCGCCACCGGCACGCCCGCCGGCTCGGGCCATTTCCGCACGCCGCCCCGCTACCTCAAAAGTGGCGACCAGTTGCGGCTGGAAGTGGCCCGGATTGGCATTCTTGAACACAGCATCGCCTAAGGAAATGACCATGCTTCGTTTTCTGCTCGCACTCTGCCTCGCACTGCCAGCGGCGGCGCAGGAGTATCCAAACCGCCCAGTGCGGGTGGTGGTCTCGCTTGCCCCCGGCGGCAATGCCGATATCAATGCCCGCGTGGTGGCCGCGGCCCTCGCGCAATCCTTCGGCCCGCAATTCATCGTCGAAAATCGCCCGGCGGCCGGCGGCACGGTGGCGGTGGAGCATGTCGGCCGCTCGGCGCCCGATGGCTATACGCTGCTGGTCGGCGCGCTGGGCTCGCATGTGCTGAATGTGGGGCTTTACCCCAATGCGCCGGTGAACCCGATCACCGGGCTGTCGCACATCACCATCTCTTCCGAGAGCGCGATGGTGGCCGCCGCCCATCCCTCGCTGGGCGTGCGCAACCTGGCCGAATTCCGCGCCTTGCTGGCGGCACGGCCCGGGGTGGTGACCTTCGGCTCCTCGGGCAATGGCACCACCGGGCATATCGCCGCCGCCCTGCTGCTCTACCAACTGGGCGTGACGGGGCAGCACGTGCCCTATCGCGGCTCGGCCGCCGCCTTCACCGATCTCTCGGCCGGGCGGGTTGGCTTTCAAGTTGATACCATGTCCTTCATCGCCGAACATATTCGCGCCGGCTCAGTGATCGGCCTGGTCACCGGCGGCGTGGCGCGCGGGCCTGCCATCCCCAATGTGCCAACCGGCGCCGAGGCAGGGTTGCCGCAATATGTCGCCTCCACCTGGACGCCCTGGTCCGCCCCGCCGGGCACACCGCCCGCCATTCTGGAACTGCTCTCCAGCCGCATCGCCGAGGCCCTGGCCGCCGGCCCCGCCCGCGACAGGCTGTTGGGGTTGGGCAATACCATCCCCACCGGCATGACCCCTGCCCGCACCCGCGCCTTCATCGAGGCCGAGGCGGAAAAATGGCTTCCCGTCATCCGCGCCACCGGCGCCACATTGGACTGAACCCACCATGCTGCTCGCCACTGCCGCCTCCGTGCGGGCCCAATGCCTTGCCGTCCTGCGTGCCTGGGGCATGCCGGAGGATCTGGCCCAGACCACCGCCGATATCATGACTGAGACCGACCTGATGGGCGTGGATAGCCACGGCATCAGCATGCTCATGGCCTATGAGGATATGGTAAAACGCGGCCAGATTCGCATCGCCAATCCGCCCACAGTGCTGCGCCAACACGGCGCCACGGCGCAGCTTGATGGCGGCGACGGCCTGGGCCACCCGGTCTCCGTCATGGGCATGAACATGGCGGTGGACCTCGCCGCCGAGCATGGCGTGGGCGTGGTGGGGGTGGTGAATAGCCATCATTTCGGCGCGGCCGGCGCCTATGCCCGCATCGCCTCGCGCCGGGGCTTTATTGGCATGGTGGCCAGTTCCACCCGTGGCGTGCTGATGGTGCCCACCGGCGCTGCCGAGCCGATCCTGGGCACCAACCCCTGGGCCTTCTCGGCCCCCGCCGGGCGCAATAATGACTTCGTGCTCGACATGGCGACCACCACGGTCGCCGGCAATAAGGTCAAGGTCTATCACCTCAACGACAAACCACTGCCCGAGGGCTGGGTGGTGGATGGCGATGGCAAACCGGTGCGCGATTCGCATGAGGGCAATGACTATGTCTTCAAGCACGCCGAGGGCGGCATCACCCCGCTGGGTGGCACCAATGCCATGGGCTCACACAAGGGCTATGGCCTGGCGATGATGGTGCATATTCTCGGCGGCGCGCTGGTGGGGGCGAGTTTCTCGCCCATTCGCAACAAGACGCAGAAGGGCGATGAGCCGAATAATATCGGCCATTTCTTTTTGGCCCTGAAACCCGATGTCTTCCGCGCGCCCGGGCTATTCGAGGCGGATCTCGACGACGCGATCGATGTGCTGCATGGCGCCAAGCGAGCCAATCCGGAAAAGCCCGTCCTCGTCGCCGGCGAACCCGAGGATGCGATGCGCGCCGAGCGGCTGGACAAGGGCATCCCCATCCCGCCCGCGCTGGAGAGCCTGCTCCGCGATGTCTGCCAGCGCGCCGATACCCCCTTCATCCTGCGCCCCAATGCCTGAGGAATTTTTCCGCCTGACGGCGCGCGAGGCCAGCGCCGCACTCGCCCGTGGCGAGGTCTCCCCGCTCGAATTGGTCGAGGCCGCAGCCGCGCGCATCGCCGAGGTCGAGCCTGCGGTCAACGCCCTGCCCACCCTCTGCCTGGACCGCGCGCGCGACCATGCCCGCCGCCTGATGCGCGGCGAAGGGCGCGAGATGGAAGGCCAGGCCGGCTGGCTGGGCGGCTTGCCGGTCTCGATCAAGGACCTGACCGATGTGGCAGGCGTGCGCACCACCTATGGCTCGCCGCTGTTCCGCGACCATGTGCCCCAGGCCTCGCACCCCGTCGTCCGGCGAATCGAGGCGCGCGGCGGCATTGTCGTCGCCAAATCCAATACCCCCGAATTCGGCGCCGGCGGCTCCACCTTCAACGAGGTCTTCGGCCGCACCCGCAACCCCTGGAACACATCCCTCACCTGCGGCGGCAGTACCGGCGGCGGCGCGGTGAGCGTGGCCACCGGTGAGGTATGGCTCGCCCAAGGCACCGACCATGCCGGCAGCCTGCGCCGGCCGGGCACCTATTGCTCGGTGGTGGGTCTGCGCCCCTCACCCGGGCGGGTGACGCGCGGCACGGTGAACAACCTCTTCGCCACCCTCTCGGTGCAGGGACCGATGGCGCGCAATATCGCCGACCTGGCGCTTTTCCTCGACACCATGGCCGGCTGGTGCCCACTCGACCCAATGACCTATGACGCGCCGGGCATGAGCTACAGCGAGGCCGTGGCGCAGGTGGAGGATTTCCGCCCACGCGTGGCCTTTACTTTGGATTATGGCAGTGCCCTGGCGATTGACCGCGAAAGCCGCGCGATTTGCGAAGCCGCAATCCGGCGCTACGCCGATGCCGGCTGCGTGGTCGAGGAATGCAGCCCGGAATTCGGCGAACTCACCGAAGCGCTGCTCGTGCTCCGCAGCCAGCATTTTGTCGTGGACCGAGAATTGCAGCTCCTCGCCAATCGCGATTCCCTCAAACCCGACATCATCTGGAACACCGAACGCGGCCTCAACGCGACACCCAGCCAGATCGCCTGGGCTGACCGTGAGCGCAGCCGCTTCTTCCGCGAGATGACAAAAATCTTTGCACGCTTCGATGTCTTCGTCACCCCCTCAGCACCCACACCCGCCTTCGATGTGATGCTGCGCGCGCCCGAAAGCATCGCCGGGCAGAAACTGGCCAATTACATGGGCGGCTCAATGCTCAACGCCGCCATGACCATGGCGGGCAGCCCGGCCGTGGCCCTACCCTGCGGCTTTGACCAATATGGCCGCCCCATTGGCCTGCAAATCGCCGCCGCCCCCCGGCGCGACGATACCGCCCTGCGCGCCGCCGCGGTATTCGAGGCGATGGGTGGCCTGAATACGCTATTGCCGATTGACCCCAGGCCTGGGACGGTGCCGCCGTTAGAGGCTTAGAACTGGCGCGGGTCGGCGCAGGGGATGATGGGCGCTGCCACGATGCCGGCAGCGCCACTCACCCCGCCGTCCAGCCACCATCGACCATGAGCGAGGAGCCGGTCATCAGCGCCGCCGCATCCGAGCGTAGGAAAACCACGGCCCCCATCAAATCCTCCACCTGCCCCAGCCGCCCCAGCTTGATCTTGCCCAGCACAAAATCGAGGAAATCGGTGTCCTGAAAGAAGGGCCGGGTGAGTGGCGTCTCGATGAAGGTCGGGCAAAGGGTATTCACCCGGATGCGGTGCGGGCCGAGGTCAATCGCCATCGCCCGCGCCATCCCCTCCATCGCCCATTTCGAGGCGCAATACACCGAGCGCCGCGTGCCGCCGACATGGCCCATCTGCGACGACATGTGCACAATCGCCCCCTCAATGCCCGCCGCGATCATGCCGCGCGCGACAGCCTGGGCGGCGAAAAACGCCGCACGCAGGTTCAGCGCCATGATGGCGCCGAAATCCTCAACCGTGACATCGGTGAAACCCGCCGGCCGATTGGTTCCGGCATTATTGACCAGCGCGTGGAACGGCCCCTCGGCAGCAATGGCCCGCGCCGTGGCGTCGACATCGAGCACATCCAGCACCAATGCCCGGGCCTGGCCGCCAGCCGCGCGGATGGCGGCCGCAGCAGCCTCGATCTCATCGGCGCTGCGGGCGGCCAGCACCACCTCGGCACCGGCCTGGGCCAGGGCTGCCGCCGCCGCCAGGCCAATGCCGCGCCCCGCGCCGGTCACCAGCGCGCGGCGACCATCCAGACGCATCGAGGGCGTGCGTGGCAGTTCCATCCTATTCGGCCGCCTCGCCATAGCCGATATTGCGCCCGCCATAGCGGCGCAGGCGGATATTCGCCTGCTCGGCATGGCCGACAAAACCCTCCAGCATGCAAAGCCGCGAACAATATTCGCCCACCATGGTGCTGGCGGCGTCCGTCAGCACGCGCTGATAGGTCACGGTCTTGAGGAACTTGCCCACCCACAGCCCGCCAGTATAGCGCGCCGCACCCAGCGTCGGCAGCGTGTGATTGGTGCCGATCACCTTGTCGCCATAGCTGACATTGGTGCGCGGCCCGAGGAACAGCGCGCCGTAATTGGTCATATTCGCCAGGAAGTAATCATCATCGGCGGTCATGACCTGAACATGTTCCGAGGCAATGCGGTCGGCCTCGCGCAGCATCTCTGCCCGGTCATCGCAGAGAATCACCTCGCCATAATCCTCCCAGGCCTTGCGGGCGATCTCGGCGGTGGGGAGCATGCCCAGCAGGCGCTCGATCTGCGCCATGGTGTCGCGCGCCAATTTCTCGCTGGTGGTGAGCAGAATGGCGGGGCTGGTCGGGCCGTGCTCAGCCTGACCCAGCAGGTCAGTGGCGCAGATTTCGCCGTCAACCGTGTCATCGGCGATCAGCAAGGTCTCAGTCGGGCCGGCGAAAAGGTCGATGCCAACACGGCCGTAAAGCTGCCGCTTGGCCTCGGCCACATAGGCATTGCCGGGGCCGACCAGCATATCCACCGCCGCGATACTCTCCGTGCCCAGCGCCATGGCGCCAATGGCCTGCACCCCGCCGAGGACGCGAATCTCATCGGCACCCGCCAGATACTGCGCCGCCACAATCGCCGGCGCCGGGCGGCCTTGGAAGGGCGGCGCGCAGGTGGCAATGCGCGGCACCCCCGCCACCTTGGCCGTCACCACCGACATATGCGCCGAGGCCAGCAGCGGGTATTTGCCGCCCGGCACGTAGCAGCCCACCGCATTCACCGGGATATGCTTATGGCCCAGCACCACGCCAGGGAGGGTCTCCACCTCCACATTCTTCATCGATTCGCGCTGATGGATCGCGAAATTGCGCACCTGCTCCTGGGCAAAGCGGATATCATCCAGCGCGCGGCCCGGCAGTTCGGCGAGGCAGGCGCGAATTTCGGCATCGGTGAGGCGAAAATCCGCGCGGTCCCAATGGTCAAAACGGGCCGACATTTCGCGCACCGCCACATCGCCGCGCTTGGCGATATCGGCCAGCAGGGTCTCGACAGTGGCGCGAACCTGGCTTTGCGCCTCGTCCTTGCTCGCGGTGGCGATGGAGCGCTTGAGCCATTGGGCCATGGAAATATCCTCAGAATTTTGCAATGTGGCGGCCCGGATTTGCCTCCGAATACGGGCCTTGGGAAACGGCGCGGCAGGCTAACCCAGTTGCGTGAGACCGCCCATATAAGGCTGCAGCACCGCGGGGATGGCGATGGTGCCATCCTCACGCTGATGCGCCTCCAGCACCGCAATCAGCGCCCGGCCCACCGCCACGCCTGAGCCATTGAGGCTATGCACAAAGACCGAATCCTTGCCGCGCTTGAAGCGCGCATTCATCCGCCGTGCCTGGAAATCCCGCGTGTTGGAGCAGGAGGAAATCTCCCGCCAGGCCTGCTGGCCGGGCAGCCAGACCTCCAGATCATAGGTCCGCGCCGCGCCAAAGCCGGTATCGCCAGCACAGAGGAAAAGCCGCCGCCAGGTGAGGCCCAGCGCGGTCAAAATCGCCTCGGCACAGCCGGTCATGCGCTCATGCTCTCCGTCGCTATCCTCGGGCCGGGTGATAGAGACGAGTTCGACCTTATAGAATTGGTGCTGCCGCAGCATCCCGCGCGTGTCCCGCCCGGCGCTGCCGGCCTCGGAGCGAAAGCTCGGCGTCAGCGCGGTGAAGCGCAGCGGCGCGATGGGCTCGGCGATGATCTGCTGGGCGACCAGATTGGTCAGCGGCACCTCGGCGGTGGGGATGAGGAATTTGTCATCCGTGCGGAAGAGGTCTTCCTCGAATTTCGGCAATTGGCCGGTGCCGTAGAGGGTGGCGGCATTCACCAGCAGCGGCGGGCTCACCTCGGTATAGCCATTCTGGCCGGTATGCTGGTCGAGCATCCATTGGCCGAGCGCGCGCTCCAGCCGGGCCAGTGCGCCCTTGAGCACTACGAAGCGGCTGCCGGAAAGCCGCGCCGCGCTCTCGAAATCCATCAGGCCCAGGGCTTCGCCGAGTTCAAAATGCTCGCGCGGCTTGAAGGGCAGGCTGGCCGGCTCGCCATGCTGGTGCAGCACGCGATTGGCCGTCTCATCGGCACCTTCGGGCACCTCGGCATCGAGGATATTGGGCAGGGCGGAGAGGGTATCGTTGAGCGCCGCCTCACTGCGGGCCAATTGCTCAGAGGTTGCGGCGGCGATGTCATCCACGGGGCTGGCCATCAGCCGCTCAACCTCAGCGGTATCACCCTTCGCCTTGGCCATGCCAATGGCCTTCGCGCGCTCATTGCGCGCCTTCAGCGCGGCCTCAACCCGCTGAATGGCCTCACGCCGCTCGGCATCCAAGGCAAGAATAACCTGGGACTGGCCGCCCAGGCCACGACGCGCCATGGCGGCATCGAACGCCTGAGGGTCGGCGCGAAGGGATCGGATATCGTGCATGGCGACCTGAACTTAAGAGGGTTTCACAAGGCTGCGGAGGAAGCGGCCGCCATCACGTCGCCTCATCCGGATCAGGCTTCGGCGCCATCCAACCCGCCGCCAGGATCGAAATTTCGTAGAGCAGGATCAGCGGCACCGCCAAGCCGATCTGGCTGATGATATCCGGCGGGGTGATAATCGCCGACACCGCAAACATCGCCACAATGGCATAGCGCCGCCCCTTGCGCAGCGATGCCACATTCAAAATGCCCACCTTGCACAGCAGAGTGAGGAGGACCGGCATTTGAAACGAAATGCCAAAGGCCAGGATCATATGCATCACCAGCGACAGATATTCGCTGACCTTCGCCTCCAACTGAATGGCCACGCTATCCGCCCCGGCCGGGGTTTCGAAGGAGATGAAGAATTTCCAGGCCATTGGGAAAATGAAGTAATAGGCCAGCGCCGCCCCCAGCAGGAACAGAAAGGGCGAGGCCAGCAGGAAGGGCATGATCGTCCGCTTCTCGCTGCGATACAGCCCTGGCGCCACGAAGAGCCAAAGCTGCGTCGCCCACATCGGAAACGAGAAGAACACCGCGCCGAAAAAAGCGACCTTCAAATAGGTGAAAAACGCCTCATAGAGCTGGGTGAAGATCATCCGGCGGTCGGTGCCCGTGCCGCCGGACGCCAGGCTTTGCTCCATCAGAATATCGGCCAGCGGTCTGGCTAAAAAGCCATAGATCGCGCTGGAGAAATAATAGCACACCGCAAAAGCGATGAAGAAGGCACCAACCGACCAGAGCAGGCGGGTGCGCAGCTCCAGCAGATGCTCCATCAGCGGCATGGGCTTGTCGTCGATCGTGTCTTCCACGGGGGCGCGTGCCACTGGTGTCTGCTCTCAGGCTTGGGTGGTGGTCACGGCCGCGGGCTCGCTGCCGCCGGGTGAAGGGGGGCGGGCGGCCTCGGCCATGGCCGGTTCAATGACAGGGGGCGCAGCCGGGGCTGCCTCCACCACGGGCGGTGGCGGCGGGGCCAGGGTGCTGGGCGGCAGGAAGGCGGGCGCATCCGGCAGGTCCGCCGCCGTGGGCGGCGGCGGTGGCGGCACGTAAGGCGCCATGGTGTTGGGCGGGATCATCGGCGGTGCGCCGGGCGTATTCGCCGCCGTGGCGGGGGGCGTCCAGGCCGGGGTCGAATAGCTGTTGGAGGAACCATCCATCCCGCTGAGTGAGGATTTCAACGTCCCATCAGGGTCGACCGTCTTATCCACCATGCCCTTGAGGTCGAAATTGCGGATATCGCTGATGGTGCTGCGCACATCCTGAATCTGGCTGCGCACCTCCTGCAGATTCGCCTCCTTCACCAGATCATCCGCCTGGGACTGGAAATCCCGGATCATCTTCTTGCCCTTCTGGATCCATGCCGCGATGCCTTTGATGGCAGTCGGCAAATCCTTCGGGCCGATGACGATAAGCGCCACCACCACAATCAGCGCGATCTCGGACCAAGCCAGGTCGAACATCAATACCTTCTGACATCAAGGGGCGGCAGGAGAGCCGCGGGAATACGCTTCACCCCTAACACTTGAGGGGTCATCTAGGAAGCCGGGCGCGCCACTTCACCCCAGCGCGCATACGCTTCAGGCGGGCGCCTCGCCACCCAAGGGGAAGGCGAAGGCCCGTTCCGGATCCGCCAGCAGGCTCACAGCCTCGCCGCGGCGCAGCACCACACCGGGCGGCAGCCGGGCATGCACATGCAAAACCTGGCCATCGCCATCGGGTAGCGCCAGATGCGCCATCGTCGTCGCCCCCAGCAGGCGGCAGGCCTCAACCTCGGCCAGGGCGGCACCCGGCTGGCCGGCTGGCAACACCCGCAAACCCTCCGGCCGCAGCAGCAATTGCGCCGGCCCGTCGGGCAAGGCGGCCGGCAGGCGGCCCAGCGCGCTCTCCGCCCAGCCATTGGTCACGATGGCGGGAATGTCATTCACCTCGCCCAAAAAGCGGGCGACGAAAGGGGTTTGCGGGTGCAGGTACAGCGCCTCAGGCGTGCCCAGCTGCTCCACCCGCCCCTCGCGCATCAGGGCGATGCGGTCAGCCATGAACATCGCCTCCTCCGAATCATGGGTGACGATCAGCGCCGGAATCCCCGCCTCCTGCAGCACATGCAGCGTATCGTCGCGCACCTGCTCGCGCAGCCTGGCATCGAGGCTGGCAAAGGCCTCATCGAGCAACAGCGCCGCCGGGCGGGGGGCGAGCGCACGGGCCAGCGCCACACGCTGCTGCTGCCCGCCGGAGAGCTGATGCGGCCAAGCCTCGCCACGCTCGCCCAGGCGCACCCGCTCCAGCGCCTCCCCCACCCGGGCATCGCGCTCGGCCCGCGGCAGCCGTTGCAGGCCAAAGCCCACATTCTCGGCCACGGTGAGATGGGGGAAAAGCGCGTAATCCTGAAACACAAATCCCACCCGCCGCGCCTCGGGCAGCATGTCGCGGCCCGGCTCGGCCAGGGTCACGCCATCGAGGGTGATGCGGCCGTGCTGCAAGGGCTCCAGCCCCGCCACCAGGCGCAGCAGCGTGGTCTTGCCATCGCCCGAGGGGCCTAGAAGGCACAAAATCTCCCCCGGCGCCACATCGAGGCTGACGCCGCGCAGAACCTGCTTCGGGCCGAAGGCGTGATGAATATCGTGCAGATGAAGCCCCATGCCCCGTCTTGTGGCCTCTTTGGCATCCCCTGTCAGCCCGCCTTCACGCGCGGGCGCTGAAGCGCCAATCTGGCCCCCATGCAGGACACCACCACCCCCAAGCCCCACCCGCGCAACAAAGGCCCGCTGGCCGGAATCCGCGTGCTCGATATGACCTCTGTGGTGGTGGGGCCGATCTGCACCCGCACCCTGGCCGACCAGGGCGCCGATGTGATCAAGGTGGAGGCGCCCTCGGGCGATCTGCTGCGCCATATGGCCGGCATTGGCCGCAATCCGGCGATGAGTGGAAAATTCATCAATTTCAACCGCAACAAGCGCAGCCTGGCGCTGGATTTGCGAAAGGCCTCGGCCCAGGCGGCGGTCCGCGCCCTCGC
Source organism: Rhodovarius sp. (assembly GCF_040399605.1). Taxonomy (NCBI): domain Bacteria; kingdom Pseudomonadati; phylum Pseudomonadota; class Alphaproteobacteria; order Acetobacterales; family Roseomonadaceae; genus Rhodovarius; species Rhodovarius sp. The sequence continues at coordinate 41,619 of NZ_JBBARU010000017.1, forward strand.
GATGGGGGCCGATGTCTTCGTCTCCAATATCCGCCCCTCCTCGCTGGCCCGGCTGGGGCTGGATGCGCCGGGGCTTTGCGCCGCCAATCCCCGGCTGATCGCCTGCTCCATCCTGGGCTTCGGCTCGAGCGGGCCTTATGCCGAGGCGCCCGCCTATGACAATGTGATCCAGGCTGCGGGCGGTGTTTCCGCCACCTTCGAGCGCTCCATCGGTGAACCGCGCTACGTGCCCATGGTGATGGCCGACCACATCACCGGCCTCATCGCGGCGCAGAGCATTGGCTTTGCCCTTTTCCGCCGGACACAAACCGGCCTGGGCGAGATGATCGAAGTGCCGATGCTGGAAAACATGGCCAGCTTCGTGCTGACCGAGCATCTGGGCTCGGCCACTTTCGACCCACCCATCGGCCCCTCGGGCGATGCCCGCCTGCTGTCACCCGATGGCAAGCCATTGAAAACACTGGACGGCTATATTTCACTCTCGGCCAATACCGATGCGCAGGCCTTCGCCTTCTTCCGCGCCATTGGCCGGCCCGAGATGTGCGAGGACCCGCGCTTCTCCACCGCCTTCGCCCGCACCCAAAACACGCCCGAGTATTTCGCCCTGCGAATCGAGGCCATCGCCAAGAAAACCTCGGCCGAATGGCTGGCGATCTTCCGCGAGGCCGATGTCCCAGCCGGCCCCTACAACTCCATCGATGGGCTGCTCGATGATCCGCATCTCAAATCCACCGGCTTTGTCTATAATGAGGAGCATCCCAGCGAAGGCATGATCCGCCGCACACGCGTGGCCAACATCTTCTCCGGCGGCATGCGCGATGCCACCCTGCCCGCACCGCGCATTGGCGAACACACCCGCGATATCCTGGCCGAAGCCGGCTGCGACGCGGCGACCATCGCCGCAATGTTCGCCGAAGGCGCCGCGGTGGAGCCATGATCACGCGGCGCGCCCTTCCCCTGCTGGCAAGCCCTGCCCTGGCCCAGGGCTGGGCGCCGGAGCGGCCGATGCGCCTCATCGTGCCCTTCAGCCCCGGCGGCTCCACCGACATCATCGCCCGCGTGGTGGCGCAGCGCCTGGGCGTGCTGTTGGGCCAGACCGTGGTGGTGGAAAACCGCCCAGGCGCCGGCGGCACCATTGGCAGCGACGCGGTGGCCAAAGCCGCCCCCGATGGCCATACCCTGCTGATGGGCCATATCGGCACGCTGGCGGTGAATCCTGGCCTCTACCCCCGCCTGCCCTATGATGATGAACGCGCCTTCGCCCCCATCGCGCTGGTGGCGACGGTTGCGAATTTCCTCGCCGTGACCAATAGCCTGCCGGTGCGAAACTTGGCGGAATTCATCGCCCTCGCCCGACGCGACCCCGGCGGCATCGCCTATGGCTCGGGCGGCAATGGCTCGGCCACGCATATCGCCGTCTCCGCACTGCAAGAGGCAACCGGGTTGCGCTTTACCCATATTCCCTATCGCGGCACCGGCCCGATGATGAACGACCTCATCGCCGGCCAAATCCAGATGACCATGACCGGCGGCCCCCCTGCCCTGCCGCCGATTCGCGCCGGGCAGATTCGCGCCCTGGGCGTCTCCGCACTTGCCCCCGTGCCTGCCGCACCCGAGATACCCGCCATCGCCGCCACCGTGCCAGGCTTCGAGGCCGTGCAATGGTACGGCGTGGTCGGCCCCGCCGGCATGCCCAGCAGCGCCGTCGCGCGCATCAACGCCGCCATCCACACCATGCTGCAAGAGCCCGAAACCCGTGCCCGGCTGGAACCCGAAGCCGCCGACCCGGCCGCCGGCACAGCAGAGGAATTCGCCCGCTTCATCAGCGCCGAAAAGGCACGATGGGGGGCGCTGATACGCCGGGCCGGGGTCAGGGCGGATTAAGCCCCCCTCACCCCGCCTTGGCGCGCAGCCGGATCAACGCCAGCACCGTATCGATGATCGGGGTGGGCAGTTCCACAATGCGTCCCAACTCCGCCACCGCCCCCACCAGCGCCTCATATTCCATGGGCCGGCCCCGCTCGAGATCTTGCAGCATCGAGGTTTTATGCGCGCCCACCGCGCCGCCGCCTTCAATGCGCTTATCCACGCCAATGGGGAATTTCACCCCAAGCTTTTCCGCAACCAGCTGCGCTTCGACCATCATGGCCCGGATGACGGCGCGGGTGCCATCATCGCGCACCATGTCTTCCAGCGTGGCCAAAGTGAGGGCCGAGATCGGATTGAAGGAGAGGTTGCCCCAGAGCTTGACCCAGATCTCGTCGCGAATCCGCGGCCGCACCGGCGCCTTGAGGCCGGCCGCGATAAAGCATTCAGACAATTTGGTAACACGTTCCGAGCGTGAACCATCCGGCTCGCCCAGGGTAAAACGGTCACCTTCAAGCAATTCGATCACGCCCGGTTCGGGCACTTCGGCGGCGGGATAGACCACGCAGCCAATGGCACGCTCGGGGCCCCAGACCTGCCATTGTACGTCATCAGGGTCGATACTGCGCACCCGCATATCGCGGTAAGAGCCATCAAGGCCGTAAAAATACCACCAGGGCACGCCATTGACCGCCATGACCACCGCCGTGTTGGGGCCAATCAGCGGCGCCATGGCCGGCACGGCGGCGGGCACCGAATGCGCCTTGAGGCCGACCACGACGTAATCCTGCACGCCCAATTCGGCGGCATCGGCCGCGACACGGGGGTGGGTGACGCTTTCCTGGCCAGCTTCGCGCAGAATCAGCCCACGCTGCTGCATCGCCTGCAAATGCGGCCCCCGCGCCACGAGCGAGACATCCGTGCCGGCAGCCGCCAGTTTCGCGCCCAGAAACCCGCCAATGGCGCCCGCGCCAAAGATCGCAATTTTCACGCCCTTACCCCCTCCCACACGCCGCTTCGGCGCAGCGCCGCCCAGCAACGCAGCGCGCCACGCAGCTTATTCCCCCAACCCCAATTTGGCCGCGAGGCCAATGCGCTGCATCTTGCCGGTGGCCCCTTTGGGAATCTCGGCCAGGAAGACCACATGGCGCGGCACCTTGAAATCAGACAGCTTTTGTCGGGCAAACTCACGCAGCTCATGCTCGGTGCAAGCCATCCCCTCGCGCAGCACCACGGCCGCACCCACCTCCTCGCCCAGCTTGGCATGCGGCACGGCGAAGGTGACAACCTGCTGCACGGCGGGGTGGTCCATCAGCACCTCATCCACCTCCAGCGGGCTCACCTTCTCGCCGCCACGATTGATGATTTCCTTCAGCCGGCCGGTGATCCGCAGATAGCCCTCCGCATCGAGCGAGCCCTGGTCACCGGTGCGGAACCAGCCGCCGGCGAAACCCTTGAGGTTGGCATCGGGGTTGTTCTCATAGCCCAGGCTCACATTGGGGCCGCGAATCACCACCTCACCCAGGGCACCTTGCGGCAGAATCTCTCCACCCTCATCCATGATCGCCACCTCCGGGCCGGCGGCCACGCCCACCGAGCCAGGCTTGCGCGGCCGCGGCGGCAGCGGGTTGGAGGTCATCTGATGCGTCGCCTCGGTCATGCCGTAGCTTTCCAGCACCGGGCAGCCGAACACCGCCTCCAGCTCCGTCATCACCTGCGGCGGCAGCGAGGCGGAGGAGGAGCGGATGAGCCGCAGCCGCGCGCGGGCAATGATCTCCTGGTTGCGCTTGGCGCGCTCCAGGATGGCCTGATGCATGGTCGGCACGGCCGTATACCAGCTGGGTTTTTCGGTATCGAGCCAACCGAAGAATTTCAGCGCATTGAAGCCCGGCGTGGCCACCACCTGCCCACCCGCCACCAGCGAAGACAACGTGGCCGCGATCAGCCCATGAATATGGAAGAGCGGCATGATATTGAGGCAGGTATCCTCCGCCGTCAGCCCCAGCGCCGTGCCGATATGCCGTGCCGAGGCGCAAAGGTTGCGCTGGCTCAGCGGCACGATCTTGGGGCGCGAGGTGGTGCCGGAGGTGTGCAGCACCAGCGCCACATCATCCGGCTCAGCCAGACCCGGCCGCGCGGCCGTGCCGGGACGGCCGCCGCTGAGGGTAAAAGCGCCCGCCACCGCGCCGGGGGAGAGCTCGAGCAGAGGGATGCCCAGCTTCTGCGCCACCGCCCGGGCTGGGGTCTCACCACCGGCCAGCACCACCAGCGCCTTGGCATTGAGATCGTTGAGATAGAACTCAAACTCATCGGCGCGATAGGCCGGGTTGAGCGGGCATGTCGTGGCCCCGGCGGCAATGGCGATGAAGCTCGCCGCCATCTGCGGCCCGTTGGGCAGCACAATGGCCACCCTATCCCCACGCCCAATCCCGATGGCATTGAGCGCCGCCACCGTGGCATGGGCCAGGTCGCGCAGGCCGCCATGTGTCAGGGGCTGCGCATCGGGGGCGCCAATGGCGGGCGCGTCCGCTGCACCTCGCAGCAAGGCGAGCACTGTATGCGTCATTATTATTCTCCCTAACATTCCGATATCGATATGAAACAATCAGCGCCGGCCGCCAAGCATCAAGGAAGAATCCATTAAAAACGCGGCGGCCAGAGCGGCGATAACTGCCCCCGCCAAGCCAGCCCTCAGCGCAGCGCCGCTGCCACCAGCTCCGCAAAGCCGCGCACCTCGGCCATACGGCCCTCGCGGCGAATATGCGAGACGCGCAAGCGCACCAACTGCCCACCAAAGACGCCCACACAAGCCAGGCTTTCCACCGGCTGGCGGCCGTAATTGCCCTCCAGCTCGGAACAGCGCAGCACCGGCCGCGCCTCAGGCAGGCTGACCGAGAGACGCTCGCGCAGGCGCCGATGGCTCGGCGTATTGGCAATGCTGTCATAGACAAAACGCTGCAATGCCTCGGGCAAGCCAGCCTCGCCCATGGGCTCGAGTTGCGCCACCACCTGCACGAAGCCTGCCAGGCTGCGATCGGCGGTGGCATAAGCCAGTTCCTGCCCGCGCGGCCCATCGCCAGCCGCGCCGTCGCTCAAAATGGTAACGACACCGCGGCGAAAATTGCCGATGTTCTCAGGCAACCGCGCCACCACATTCTTTGCCGTGCTGGGCGTAATGGCGACATGCATGCCCGGCTCGGCGGTGCAACCGGCCAGGGTGAGGGCCAGGGCAAGCACAAGAAATCTGGCCGGCCGGGAAGGCTAGAAGCGGCTCAAGGCATTATTCCGCCTTGCGTCGCGTCAGGACAGCGCCCGCCACCGCCACAACCACGACGGTGATCAGGGCGATCTGCAGGATCGTGGCTCCGGCCCACAACCAGGGCGGGAATACCCCAGGGAGAGCCAGGTAGCCCAACGGCAACAACAAGAAGCCATAGGCGTCGGGAACATGGTGCGCCACCTCGGTGGTGCCCTCCCAGATCATCTTCAAAGCAACATAGACGATGATCAGCAGGCCCACCCAGGCAACCCAGCGATGGCGCGTCAGCAAGTTGGCGATCAGCGTCGCCGCCACCCCCATCAGCACGACCGAGAAGGCGAGGCCCACGATCAGGACATAAGGGTGGTCCTTAGCGGCACCGGCCACGGCGAGCACATTGTCCAGGCTCATCGATACGTCAGCGATCAGGATCTGGGTGATGGCCTGCATAAGCGTCTTTTTCGGCTTGCCAGTGCTGTCCAATTCAGCGCTGCTGTCGGCCGCGTCATGGCTGGCCGGGTTGTCGCCGCCATGGCCCTCGCGCAATTCGCGGTACATTTTCCAGCAGACCCAGGCCAGCAGCACGCCGCCCGCCAGGGTGATGCCAACGATGCTCAACAATTGTACGGTGATTGAGGCAAAGGCGATCCGCATCACCGCGGCGGCGCCAATGCCCCAAAGGATGGCGACACGGCGTTGCTCGGGCGGCAGCCCGGCGGCGGCCATGCCAACGACGATGGCGTTGTCACCCGCCAAAACAATGTCGATGGCCAGCACTTGCATCAGCGGAATGAACCATTCAGGCATCACCCAAGCTTTCCTTCTTGTGTTGGGTGCAGGGTTAATGCGACCGGATGCTCGGGGCAAGATGCCGTGGCAGAGCGATGGACACCGCCTGCGCCCCTATGGCCGGCTGCCTTGAGCACCACCGACCAAGGTTCGTGAGTTGGCATAAGCCAGTTCCTGCCCGCGCGGCCCATCGCCAGCCGCGCCGTCGCTCAAAATGGTAACGACACCGCGGCGAAAATTGCCGATGTTCTCAGGCAACCGCGCCACCACATTCTTTGCCGTGCTGGGCGTAATGGCGACATGCATGCCCGGCTCGGCGGTGCAACCGGCCAGGGTGAGGGCCAGGGCAAGCACAAGAAATCTGGCCGGCCGGGAAGGCTAGAAGCGGCTCAAGGCATTATTCCGCCTTGCGTCGCGTCAGGACAGCGCCCGCCACCGCCACAACCACGACGGTGATCAGGGCGATCTGCAGGATCGTGGCTCCGGCCCACAACCAGGGCGGGAATACCCCAGGGAGAGCCAGGTAGCCCAACGGCAACAACAAGAAGCCATAGGCGTCGGGAACATGGTGCGCCACCTCGGTGGTGCCCTCCCAGATCATCTTCAAAGCAACATAGACGATGATCAGCAGGCCCACCCAGGCAACCCAGCGATGGCGCGTCAGCAAGTTGGCGATCAGCGTCGCCGCCACCCCCATCAGCACGACCGAGAAGGCGAGGCCCACGATCAGGACATAAGGGTGGTCCTTAGCGGCACCGGCCACGGCGAGCACATTGTCCAGGCTCATCGATACGTCAGCGATCAGGATCTGGGTGATGGCCTGCATAAGCGTCTTTTTCGGCTTGCCAGTGCTGTCCAATTCAGCGCTGCTGTCGGCCGCGTCATGGCTGGCCGGGTTGTCGCCGCCATGGCCCTCGCGCAATTCGCGGTACATTTTCCAGCAGACCCAGGCCAGCAGCACGCCGCCCGCCAGGGTGATGCCAACGATGCTCAGCAATTGTACGGTGATTGAGGCGAAGCCGATCCGCATCAGCGTGGCTGCGATGATGCCCCATAGAATAGCCTTGCGGCGCTGTTCGGGCGGCAATCCGGCGGCGGCCATGCCCACCACAATCGCATTATCGCCAGCCAGAACGATATCGATCATCAGAACCTGGAGAAGAGGCACAAACCAATCTGGCATCCGGCGTCATCCTATTTAACGATTCGACGCGCCGTTCTTAAACTTTTGTTCATGTTTGCGCAATCCGCAGAATGCCGCCCCTGGACAGGCCGCGCCAGTGGGATCAAACCCGAAAACCTCAGTCCTTTCTGTCGAGGCCGCCATGGTTCCCCGTTATTCCCGCCCCGCGATGGTGGCCATCTGGTCACCCGAGGAACGCTTCCGCATCTGGTTCGAGATCGAGGCCCTGGCCGCCGAGGCAATGGCGGGCCTGGGCACCATCCCCGCCGCCGCGGCGCAAGACATCCGCCACAAGGGCGCCCCCCGCGCGGCCTCCATCGATGCCGCCGCCGTCGAGGCGATCGATGCGATCGAGCGCATGACGCGCCATGACGTCATCGCCTTCCTCACCTGGATGGGCGAGGGCATTGGCGAGAATGCCCGCTTCATGCATCAGGGCATGACGAGTTCGGATGTGCTGGACACCGCCTTCGCCGTGCAACTCACCCGCGCGGCCGATCTGCTGATCGAGGGCGTCGAGGCGCTGCTGGCGGCCCTGCGCGCCCGGGCATTGGAGCATAAATACACCCCCACCATCGGCCGCAGCCACGCCATCCATGCCGAACCCACCACCTTTGGCCTCAAACTCGCCGGCCATTATGCCGAATTCGCCCGCAATCTGACCCGGCTGCGCGCGGCCCGCGCCGAAATCGCCACCTGCGCCATCTCCGGCCCCGTCGGCACTTTTGCGAGTGTGGACCCGCGGGTGGAATCCTTCGTCGCCGAAAAACTTGGCCTCGCGGTGGAGCCAGTCAGCACCCAGGTGATCCCGCGTGACCGGCACGCGGCCTTCTTCGCGGCCCTGGCCGTGGTGGCCGGCGGCATTGAGCGCCTGGCGACCGAAGTGCGCCATCTGCAGCGCTCCGAAGTGCGCGAGGCAGAAGAATTCTTCCATGCCGGCCAAAAAGGCTCCTCGGCCATGCCGCATAAGCGCAACCCGGTGCTGAGCGAGAATCTGACCGGCCTGGCCCGGCTGGTGCGCGGCTATGCCATGCCGGCGCTGGAGAACATCACCCTATGGCATGAGCGCGACATCTCGCATTCTTCGGTGGAACGGGTGATAGGGCCCGATGCCACCATCACGCTGGATTTCGCCCTCGCCCGGCTGACGGGGATGATGGAAAAACTGACGGTCTATCCTGAGCGGATGGAAGAAAACCTCGAATCCCTCGGCGGCGTCGCCCATTCGCAAAAAGTGCTGCTGGCGCTCACTCAGGCCGGGATGAGCCGTGAGGGCGCCTATGCCGCGGTGCAGGCGGCGGCCATGGCAACCTGGACAAAACTCGGCCAGCCCGATGCCAAGCGCTTCCGCGATAATCTTCTCGGGAGCGCCGAGGTGGCGGCGGTGATGGATGGCGTGGCACTGGACGCGGCCATGAACCCGGCGCGCGATTTCAGCCATGTCGACACCATCTTCGCCCGCGTCTTCGGTGCTTAGACCATGCTAAGAAAATGATGCAGCGTCTTGGGCGATTCCGCCTCAACGCATCATTCTCTAAAAGCATAATATTCTAATTATGTTATCCTC